>JAEZIF010000197.1 GCA_023416135.1 Pseudomonadota bacterium | reverse complement strand
GAAAGATTCCCTCTACGAGGTCGGACGCGCGTTCGACGTTTTCACCTTCGCAGGCCAGCTCTGCCTGCTCGACGACGGCCAGACCTTCTCCTGCGATCTCACCCCACACGGCAAGCCGCGCAAGATCTTCACCTTGCGCCAGCCGCTTAACGCCATCTCGGCGATCACGCCGTTCAATCATCCGCTGAACATGGTGGCGCATAAGCTGGCGCCGGCCGTCGCCACCAACAACTGCGTCGTGCTGAAGCCCACCGAGCTCACACCGCTCACCGCGGTGTTCCTGGCCGACACGCTCTACGAGGCGGGCCTGCCGCCCGAGATGCTGTCGGTCATCACCGGCAATCCGTCGGACATTGGCGATGCCATGATCACCGATCCTCACGCCGACCTCGTCACCTTCACGGGCTCGGTCCGGGTCGGCAAGCACATCGCTGCCACCGCGGGCTACAAGCGGCTGGTGCTGGAGCTCGGCGGCAATGATCCGTTGATCGTCATGGAGGATGCCGACCTCGACAAGGCGGCCGATCTTGCCGTCGCCGGCGCCACCAAGAACTCGGGCCAGCGCTGCACCGCCGTGAAGCGCATCATCGTGGTCGAGAGCGTGGCCGACGCCTTCGTCGAGCGCGTGCTGGCCAAGGCGAAGAAGCTCAAGGCGGGCGACCCGCTCGACCCCGAGACCGACGTCGGCACCGTCATCCACGAGCGCGCCGCTACCCAGTTCCAGAACCGCGTCAGCGAGGCCGTCGCCAAGCACGGCGCCAGGCTGCTGCACGGCAACGACCGCCGCGGTGCGCTGTTCCCGCCCACCGTCGTCGACCATGTCGACCCGGCCTGCGAGCTGGTGCGTGAGGAGACCTTCGGCCCGGCCATCCCGATCATCCGCGTCAAGGACATCGACCACGCGATCAAGGTATCCAACGGCACGGCCTACGGCCTGTCGTCGGGCGTCTGCACCGATCGCCTCGATTACATCACCCGCTTCGTCGACGAGCTGCAGGTCGGTACGGTCAATGTCTGGGAGGTTCCCGGCTATCGCATCGAGATGTCGCCGTTCGGCGGAATCAAGGATTCCGGGTTGGGGTACAAGGAAGGGGTCCTTGAAGCCATGAAGGGCTTCACCAATGTAAAGACCTGGTCGCTGCCCTGGCCGGGGTAGGCGACAGCGCTGCTGTCGATCCAGGGAGGGAACATGACCGCGCAGAGCTACGCCGGAGGCTGCCACTGCGGCGCCATTGCCTACACGGTCGAGGTCGACACCGATCAGGCGCTGAAGTGCAACTGCTCCATCTGCACCAAGCTCGGCGCCGTCTGGGCCTTCGCGCCCCAAGCCAAGTTCAGGCTCACCAAGGGCGCCGACCGGCAGGGCGACTACCTCTTCAACAAGAAGAAGTTGCATCACCGCTTCTGCACGTCCTGCGGCATCGAAAGCTATGCCGACGGCACCGGCCCCGACGGCTCGCCCATGGTCGGCATCAACCTGCGCTGCGTCGAGGGCGTCGATGTCGACAAGCTCAGCCCCCGTGCGTGGGATGGTCGCAGCATGTAGATTGATCCTCCTGTAAAGGGAGGAATCATCATGTTTTCGCTGTCTCGCCGGCGCCTGCTGGCAACAACTGCCGTCGCTGCGGCCGCGCCCGCCGTCGCACGTGCGCAGGGGGGCACACAACCCTGGCCCGGCAAGCAGATCCGCATGATCGCGCCCTATCCGCCGGGCGGGGGTGTCGACACGGTGACCCGCGCCTTCTCCGAGGGCGTGTCGGCCAAGATCGGCCAGACCATCGTGGTCGACAACCAGCCCGGCGCCGGCGCCACGATCGGCGCGGCTGCGTTGGCCAGAAGCCCGGCCGACGGCTACACGCTGATGGTGGGCAGCATGGTCGACTATTCGATCGCGCCCTTCTTCCACCAGAACCTCACCTTCGACATGGCCAAGGACTTCGTGCCGATCCTCGAGATCGGCAATGGCACGATCGCCGTGCTGGTGACGCCGAGCCTGCCGGTCAAGAATGTCCAGGAGCTGATCGCCTACGCCAAGGCCAAGCCCGGCGAGCTCTCCTACGCCTCGTCAGGCTTCGGCGGCCTGATCCATCTCAACTACGAGATGCTAAAGCAGATGACGGGCGCGGAGATGACCCACGTGCCGTACAAGGGCACCGCCTTCTTCCAGGCCGATCTCTACGAGAACCGCGTTCAGGTCTCGATCGACAATGTGCTCGCCCACCTGCCGCACCTTGCGGCCGGCAAGGTGCGCTGCCTCGCCGTCACGGCCAAGGCACGTTCGCCGCTCCTGCCCGACGTGCCGACCATGGCCGAAGCAGGCGTGCCCGGCTTCGAATCGGCCACCAACTACACGCTCTTCGCACCCAGGGCGGTGTCGGCCGACATCCAGAAGAGATTGAACGAGACCGGCAACGAGGTGGTGAAGGACGCGGGCTTCCGCGAGAAGATGCTCAAGCTCGGCATCGTGCCGGCCGGCGGCCCGCAGGCCGAGGTGCAGGCCAAGATGCCGACTGAAATGAAACGCTGGGCCGACGTCATCCAGAAGGGCAACATCAAGCCCAGCTAAGCCCATGCATGAGCGACGATCGCGCTAATCCTCGTTGCGCGAGGGGTGACCCAGCCGACAAACTCCCCGCGCATTTTTCGAGCGGAGGAAGCCAGCCATGACCGTCAGCCAGGCCGACAAAGCCAAGAAGTTCCGCGCCCTGCACGAGGCGCCGGGCGCGTTCGTCATTCCCAACCCGTGGGATGGCGGCTCGGCGCGCGTGCTCGCCGGCCTCGGCTTCGAGGCGCTGGCCACGTCGAGCGGCGCCAAGGCAGGCGTGATGGGCAAGCGGGACGGTAAGGTCACCCGCGAGGAGGCATTGGCCAATGCCAAGCAGATCGTCGACGCCTGCGACCTGCCGGTGGCGGCCGATCTCGAAAAGGGCTTTGGCGATGCGCCGGACGCTGCGGCTGAAACGATTCGGCAGGGGGCCGCGATCGGCCTGGTCGGAGGTTCGATCGAGGACGCCACGGGCGACAAGGACAAGCCGCTGTACGACATCGAGGCTGCCGCGGCGCGCGTCGCGGCTGCCGTGAAGGCAGCGCGGGCGCTGCCGTTTCCCTTCGTGCTGACCGCGCGCGCCGAGGGCTTCCTGCGCGGCCGCGCTGATCTCGACGATGTGATCAGGCGCCTGAAGGCGTACGAGGCGGCCGGTGCCGACGTGCTGTTCGCGCCCGGCCTGCCCGACATCGAGGCCGTGAAGAAGGTCTGCGGCTCGATCGGCAAGCCGTTCAACTTCATGGTCGGCATCAAGGGCCGCTCCTTCAGCCGCGCCGAGCTTGAAGCCGCCGGCGTCAAGCGCATCAGCCTTGCGACCTCGCTCTATCGCGCGGCGATGACCGGCCTGCTGAACGCGGCCAAGGAAGTGAAGGACAAGGGGACCTTCACCTATCTCGATACGTCGATCCCGACGCCCGATCTCAATGCGTTCATGAAGGACTGATCGGAAAACCTCTGCTTGGTTCGGCAGGGCCCGACTACTTGCAGGTCAGCGTTTCGTTGGCCGGCCGGCTGCCGCGGTCGATGTCGTAGGTGTCGGGCAGGAACTTGTTCTTGATCAGCCTGCCCGAAGCCTCGACCTGGGCGCCGACCTTGCAGCCCTTGTCGTTGCGATGGGTGACTATACCGAACTGGCAGGACGTCTTGCGGTCGCGGAAGAAGATCACGCCGGCCGCTTCGACCATGCGGTCGATGGTGCCGGAAATCCTGACATCCTGGCCTTCGAGGTTGTCGCAGAATTGCGCGACCGCGGCGCCCGTCTGAAGCCACAAGGCGACGGGCAGCGCGACGGCGGCCACAAGCCCTGGTCGCATCTTCTTTCTTCCTCCCCACACTATCGCTGCAATAATACGACTGGCGGGTTGCCCGGTGAAGTGCGGTAAGGCCGCTCGCGGCGCGGCTTCTACGGGAGGCCGGCCTTGGCGAGACCGTCGACAATGCGCTGGAAATCGCGAGCGTCCCTGTAGGGCAGGACGCCTTCGCGCTGCTGCACCGAGAAGCCGGGATTGACCTCGAGAAGCCCGGCCCACGCTTCGCGTGCCTCCTCGATCCTGCCGAGATGTCCGTAGGAGGCGGCCAGCAGCATGCGGCTGGCGTCGGTGTTGGGATTGCGTGCGATGCGCTCGACCAGGTGGCCGACGGCGATCTCGTCCTGCGCCATGCTGAAATGAGCCTGCGCCGCCAGGTGCAACAGGAAGTTGGGATAGAGGGGGTCGAGCCGCATTGCCACGGCGAGCGATTCCAGCGCCTCCTTGTGACGTCCCGAGTACATCAGGGCCATGCCGAGCAGGGCATGACCTTGCGCGTAGTTCCGATCGAGCTCGACCGCCCGATTGAGTTCGGTCAGCGCCTCGTCGTGTCGGCGTTGCCAGACCCGCACATTGCCCATGGCCACATGGCCGCCGGGTTGGCGCTCGTCGAGTTCGATGGCGCGCCGCGCCCAGCGCTCGCCTTCGTCGAGCGCGCTCTCTGGATTGGCGATCCAGGCGTTGACGTAGTCGGACACCGACGCGAAGGCGAGACCGACATGCGGCGCCGAGAAGTTCGGATCGAGCTCGAGAGCCCGCCGATGCAGTGCCTTGGCCTGGGCGATGGTCTCGCGCGTGCCGACCCCGAGGAGCTGGCGGGCGCGCAGCCAGCTTTCGTAGGCTTCGAGGTTCTTGGTGCCGCCGCGCTTGAGATCCTGCTCCTCGACGCGGCTGAGCTTCACGGCCAGCGCCTCGACGATCTTGTGCACGACCTCGTCCTGGGTGGCGAAGATGTCGGTCAGCTCGCGATCGAAACGGTCGGCCCACAGATGGCCGCCGCTCTGGGCATCGACGAGCTGGGCGGTGATGCGCACCCGATTGCCGGCCTTGCGGATCGACCCCTCCAGCACGAAGCGCACGCCGAGCTCGCGCCCGATCTCCTGCACCTTCACCGAGCGGCCCTTGTAGGTGAAGGAGGAGTTGCGGGCGATCACGAACAGCGCCTGGACCTTGGAAAGGTCGGTGATCAGGTCCTCGGAAATGCCGTCGCTGAAATATTCCTGCTCGGCGTCGCCGCTCATGTTGGCGAAGGGCAGGACGGCGATCGAGGGCTTGTCCGGCACCGCGGGCGCCGACGGGCGCGCCTTGCCGTTGCCCCGGCCGATGCGGAATACGCGGACCGGCCGGGCGATGTTCTTCACCGGCCTTTCGCCCAGATCCTCGAGCTCGATGCCGAGCTTGTCGCGCACCGAATCGCGCACGGCGCGGGACACGAAGATGGCGCCGGGCTCGGCCAGCGCCTCGAGGCGGGCCGCGATGTTGACGCCGTCGCCGTAGATGTCCTCGCCCTCGATGATGACGTCGCCCATGTTGATGCCGATGCGGAATTCGATGCGCGCGTCATCGGGGGCGCCGCGGTTGCGGTCGGCCATGCCGGCCTGGATGGCGACGGCGCAGCGCACGGCCTCGACGGCGCTGGCGAAATCGACCAGCAGGCCGTCGCCGGTGCGCTTGACGATGCGGCCGCGATGGGCGGCAATATGCGGTTCGATCAGCTCACCGAGATGGGACTTCAGGCGGTGCAGCGTGCCTTCCTCGTCACGGCTCATCAGCCGGCTGTAGCCGGCGACATCGGCCGCCAGGATGGCCGCGAGCCTTCGTTCGGTGCGTTGGTCTTTCATGCGTCGAATTCCGGGCGGCAAGATAGCGTCGCGCCTGCCTTTGCGCGAGATGGTTGCCCGACACAGGCTTGCGCCGGCCGATCACCTCGCTGATCTTAGGGATATGGATACCCGTGCCGGCTTTGCACGTGCTGATATCGAACATCTCGACGTCCTGATCGTGGGCGCGGGGCTGTCGGGCATCGGCGCCGCCTGGCATCTCCAGGGCAGGTGCCCCGACAAGAGCTACGCCATCGTCGAGGCGCGCCGGACCAGCGGCGGCACCTGGGACCTCTTTCGCTATCCCGGCATCCGCTCGGACTCCGACATGTACACGCTGGGCTACTGCTTTCGCCCGTGGAAGGACGCCAAGGCGATCGCCGACGGCCCGTCGATCCTGTCCTACATCCGCGAGGTTGCGAGCGATCACGGTATCGATGCCAGGATCCGCTACGGGCATCGCGTGGTGGCGGCCCGCTGGTCGACCCCGGACGCGCGCTGGACGGTCGAGATCGAGCAGGGGCCCGAGAAGCACAGGACCACGATCACCTGTGGCTTTCTCCTGATGTGCAGCGGCTACTACGACTACGCGGCAGGCTACCTGCCGCCGTTCCCCGGCGTCGAGCGCTTCGGCGGCCGCATCGTCCATCCGCAGAACTGGACCGACGACATCGACTACAAGGGCAAGCGGGTCGTGGTCATCGGCAGTGGCGCCACCGCCGTCACCCTGGTGCCCGAGATGGCCAGGGACGCGACGCACGTCACCATGCTGCAGCGCTCGCCGACCTATGTCGTGGCGCGGCCGGCCGAGGATGCGATCGCCAACTGGCTGCGCCGATACCTGCCGCTCGGCCTGGCCTACGGTCTGGCACGCTGGAAGAACGTCCTTCTGGGCATGTTTTTCTATGAGCTGTGCAAGCGCAGGCCCGAGCGCGCCAAGGAACTGATCATGAAGGGCGTGCGCCATTACCTGGGGCCGGACGACGACATCGCCGCCCATTTCACGCCACGCTACAAGCCCTGGGACCAGCGGCTGTGCCTGGTGCCCGACGCCGACCTGTTCCGCGCTATCCGCCGCAAGCAGGTGTCGGTCGTCACCGACGAGATCGAGACCTTCACCGAGACCGGCATCCGCCTGACGTCGGGCAGCGAGCTCGAGGCCGACCTGATCGTCACGGCGACCGGGCTTGCGCTGCAGCTCATGGGCGGCATGACCGTAGCGGTCGATGGCAAGACCGTCGATCCCGCCGATACCGTCTCCTACAAGGGCATGATGTACAGCGACGTGCCCAACCTCGCCGTCGTGTCGGGGTACACCAATGCCTCATGGACGCTGAAGGCCGACCTGGTCTGCGAATACGTGTGCCGACTGCTCAATCACATGCAGAAGGCCGGCCTGCGCCAGTGCACGCCGCGACTCGACGATCCGGCCATGGAGCGCCTGCCGTTCGTCGATTTCTCATCCGGCTACATCAAGCGCGCCATCGACACGTTCCCCAAGCAGGGCGCGCGCCGACCCTGGCGGCTCCACCAGAACTACGCGCTCGACATCATGAGCCTGCGCTACGGCTCGCTGCGCGATCGCGCGATGGTGTTTACGAAATAGAAGGAGTTCACCGTTCTGCTACCGCGCGAGCTGCTGGTCCATGGAGGGTCCCCTGCGGCCGCGTCCTTACCGAGGCCGGGCGAGGGCAAGCGCGGCCCCGAGGGCCTTCTCGGCTACCTGGTGCGTCAGGCGAGCGTGGCGGTGCGGGCCGCCATGGAGAAGGCCCTGGCCGACCTCGACATCACACCGCCGCAGTTCAGCGTGCTCACCATGATCGTGGCCTATCCCGGCATCTCGGGGGCGGAACTGGCGCGACTGACCTTCCTGACGCCGCAGACCATCAATGTGATCGTGGGCAACCTGGAAAAGGGTGGGGCGGTGGCCAAGTCGGCACACGCCGTGCATGGCCGCATCCTGCAGCTGGCGGCGACGTCCCGGGGCAAGGCCCTGCTGAATCGTTGCCGGGAGCGTGTGCAGGAGGTCGAGGAGAAGCTTGCCGGCCTGGCCGGCCGGGACGAGGAACGCATTGTGCGGCAGTGGCTCAGCACCGTGGCGGAGACGCTGGCCGGCGACCGCGGATCGCGGTAAGTTTTTCATGGGGCGGAAGGCTCGGATGTAACGGCAGCGTCACGTAGGGCTTGTAGCGCTTGTCTACTGGGAGAGGGGGAACAGGATGATCAGCAGCATTTTCATGCGCCGGGCGGCCTTGGCGGGCCTGGCGGCCGTCGCCACGGTCGGGCTCGGCCTGCCGGCGATGGCGCAGAAGACCAGGCTCACGGTCTACACCGCGCTGGAGAACGACCAGCTCGATCCCTTCAAGAAGGCCTTCGAGGCCGACAACAAGGACATCGAGATCGCCTGGGTGCGCGATTCGACCGGCGTCGTCACCGCCAAGTTGATCGCCGAGAAGGACAATCCGCGCGGCGACGTGATCTGGGGCCTGGCGGCTTCCAGCATCGCCCTGTTCGGCACCATGGGCATGCTCGATCCCTACACGCCGGCCGGCTCGGACAAGATCAAGCCGATGTTCAAGAGCGGCAAGTCGCCCGAGACCTGGGTGGGCATGGATGCCTACCTCTCGCTGATCTGCTTCAACACGGCAGAGGGCAAGAAGGGCAACAAGGCGGTGCCCGCAAGCTGGGCCGATCTCATCAAGCCCGAATACAAGGATTCGATCGTGATGCCGAACCCGGCCTCGTCGGGCACCGGCTATCTCACCATCGCCGCCTGGCTGCAGATCATGGGCGAGGAGGCGGGCTGGAAGTACATGGACGCGCTCCACCAGAATATCGCCCAGTACATCCACTCCGGCTCGGCACCCTGTGTGCAGGCCGCCAAGGGTGAGCGCCTGATTGGCATCGGGCTCGACATGCGCGGCGCCTCGGAGAAGAGCAAGGGCGCTCCGGTCGACCTGATCGTCCCCAAGGAGGGCCTGGGCTGGGAACTCGAGGCCACGGCCATCATGAAGGGAACCAAGAATCTCGCCGCGGCCAAGAAGCTCGCCGACTGGGCCGTCACCAAGAAGGCCAACGAGCTCTATGCCAAAACCTATGCGGTCGTCGCCTATGACGGCGTGGTGGCGCTGCCGCAGAACTATCCGGCCAACGCCGAGAAGGCCATGATCAAGAACGACATGGAGTGGATGGCCAAGAACCGCGAGCGCATTCTCGCCGAATGGACCAAGCGCTACGACGGCAAGTCGGCACCAAAAAAATAAACCGCCCGGCGGATCGACCCATGGCGTACCTCGAGATCCGCGACCTCACCAAGCGTTACGGCACGTTCACGGCGTTGGACAACATCTCGCTCGATATCCACCAGGGCGAGTTCGTCTGCTTCCTCGGCCCTTCCGGCTGCGGCAAGACGACGTTGCTGCGGGTGATCGCGGGCCTCGATCCGCAGACCTCGGGCACCATCCACCAGATGGGCGTGGACGTATCGGCGTTGCCGCCCGCCAAGCGCGACTTCGGCATCGTCTTCCAGTCCTATGCGCTGTTTCCCAACCTCAACGTCGGCGACAATGTCGGCTACGGCCTGGTGAACCGGCGCATGCCGCGGGCCGACATCGCTTCCAGGGTCGAGGAGCTGCTCGGCCTCGTCGGGCTGCCGGCTTCGGAGCGCAAGTATCCTGCCCAGCTGTCGGGCGGCCAGCAGCAGCGCGTGGCGCTAGCCCGCGCGCTCGCAACCTCACCGGGCCTGCTGCTGCTCGACGAGCCATTGTCGGCGCTCGATGCCCGCGTGCGGCTCCGGCTGCGCCACGAGATCAAGGCGCTGCAGCGCAGCCTCGGCGTCACCACCGTCTTGGTCACGCACGACCAGGAGGAGGCGCTCACCATGGCCGACCGCATCGTGGTCATGAACCACGGCGTGATCGAGCAGGTGGGGCCGCCGCAGGAGATCTACCGCAGGCCCACGACCTCCTTCGTCGCCGACTTCGTCGGCTCGATGAACTTCCTGCCGGGCCGGCTCGCCACGCCGGATCGCGTCACCGTGGCCGGTCTTTCCATTGCCTGCCTGCCGCAGGAGGGCCTGGCGCCCGGCAAGGACGTGCGGGTCTGCATCCGGCCGGAGGACGTGAAGGTCCGCGATCTGCCGGCCGACGTCGTCAACCGCGTCCCTATCGAGGTCGCCGACATCGACTTCGTCGGCGCCTTCTGCCGCGCCAATCTCAAGGTGCGGTCCGAGCCGCGGGTCGCACTGACCGCCGATTTCTCGTCGAACCTCATCCGTGATCTCGGCGTGCAGACCGGCAGTCATCTCGACGTGGCGCTGCCACCTGACCGGCTGCGGGTGTTCGCCGCGTGACCTTGGCGGCGCCGCGCCGCACCCGGATCCGGATATCGCGCGACGACCTGGCGATGCGCACCGGCGTCGTTGCGCTGGCGGTCGTCCTGCTGGTGATCGTCGGCCTGCCGCTGTGGGCGCTGCTCGCCAAGGGCTTCGAGGACCGCGACGGCAACTTCGTGGGACTGGCGAACTTCGTCACCTATTTCTCGACGCCGGCACTGTTCGATTCGGTGCTGAACTCGGTCTACGTGGCGGTCGTCGCCACGGTGATCGTCGTGCCACTGGCCTTCACCTACGCCTATGCGCTGACGCGCGCCGTGCTGCCGATGCGCTGGCTGTTCCAGGGCATCTCGCTGATCCCGATCTTCGCGCCCTCGCTGCTGCCCGGCATCGCGCTGATCTACCTGTTCGGCAACCAGGGAATCCTGAAAGGGCTGCTGGGCGGCGCGATCTACGGCTTCGACGGCATCGTGGTCGCCCAGGTCTTCTATTGCCTGCCGCATGCCATCCTGATCCTGACGACGGCGCTGGCGATGGCCGACGCCCGCCTGTACGAGGCGGCCGAGGTGCTGGGCACGCGCAAGCTGCGCGTCTTCCTCACCGTGACACTGCCCGGCGCCAAGTACGGTCTGATCAGCGCGGCGCTGGTGGTGTTCACCTTGGTGATCACCGATTTCGGCATCCCCAAGGTGATCGGCGGCAACTACAACGTGCTGGCGACCGACGTCTACAAGCAGGTGATCGGCCAGCAGAATTTCTCGATGGGCGCCGTGGTCGGCATGGTGCTGCTGGCGCCGGCGGCGCTCGCCTTCATCGTCGACCGCATCGTGCAGCGTCAGCAGGTGGCGCTGCTCACCGCGCGCGCCGTGCCGCTCATTCCCAAGCCGCAGGCCGGCCGCGATGCCTTGTTCACCGGCTTCTGCACGCTCGTCGCATTCGGCATCGTCGGCATTCTCGCCACGGCGATCTGGGGATCGCTGATCAAATACTGGCCCTACAATCTCAGCCTCACGCTCGACAACTACGACTTCGGCAAGTTCGACGCCAACGGTTGGGATTCCTACTGGAATTCGATCGAGATGGCGCTGGGCGCGGCCGTCTTCGGCACCGCGCTGGTGTTCATCGGCGCCTGGCTCAACGAGAAGACCAGGGGCTTCTACGTCATGCGCGGCGTGGTGCAGTTCCTGGCCTTCCTGCCGATGGCGGTGCCCGGCCTCGTGCTGGGGCTGGGCTATATTTTCTTCTTCAATGCGACCGGCAATCCGCTCAACTTCCTCTACGGCACCATGGCGATCCTGGGGATCAATTGCGTGGCGCACTTCTATACCGTCGGTCACCTGACGGCGACGACGGCGTTGAAGCAGATCGATCCGGAGTTCGAGGCGGTGTCGGCTTCGCTCAAGGTGTCGGCGTGGCGCACCTTCGCCCGCGTGATTGCGCCGATCTGCGTGCCCGCCATCCTCGACATCGCGATCTATCTCTTCGTCAACGCCATGACCACGGTGTCGTCGGTGATCTTCCTCTACGCGCCCGACACCAAGCCTGCCTCGGTGGCGGCGGTGAACATCGAGGAAGCGGGCACCACCGCCGCGGCCGCGGCGCTGTGTGTCGTGATCGTGCTCACCTCGGCCGCGGTCAAGGCCCTTCACCTTCTGGCCGACCGCTTCCTGCTCGGCCGCGTGCAGGCCTGGCGCCGGCGTTAGACGACATCATGCGCCCTTGACGATGTCGATCATGTAACCGGCGCCGCGGATCGTGTGGATCTGCACGTTGGCGCCCGATTCGGCGAGGAGCTTGCGCAGGCGATGGACGTAGACCTCGATCGCGTTGGAAGCGACGTCCTGCGACGAGCCGAAGACCTGGCCCTGCAGTGAATCGTGCGACACCACCTTGCCGCTGCGCTTGAGCAGGACTTCGAGCACGTCGACCTCGCGCGCCGGCAGGCTCAGCATCCGGCCGTCGACGATCGCCTGGCGGCCGTCGGTCTTGAGCGCGACATTGCCCAGGCTCAGCGTCGAGCCGTCCGGGCCGGGTGAGCGGCGCAGCAATGCCTGCAGGCGGGCGATCAGCTCGTCGGTCGAGAACGGCTTCACCATGTAGTCGCTTGCGCCCTTGTTCAGGCCGCCGATCCGGTCGTCCAGCCCGTCGCGGGCCGACAGGATCAGGACCGGCGTCTGGTCGCGCCGCCGGCGCATCTGGTCGAGCAGGTTGAGGCCGTCGGCGTCGGGCAGGCCGAGATCGAGCACCACGGCGGCATACTGAACGGTGCGCAGCGAGGCCTCGGCGTCGGCAACGTTCTCAGCCGAATCGACATCGAGCCCGGCCTTGGCGAGGGCCTTCGTGACCAGGCCGACGAGCTCGACATTGTCCTCGACCACCAATACCCGCATCTGTCCCGCCCCCTGCTGTGGCGCGGAGTCAATCGTAAGTCGGCGGGCCGGGCGCGTCGAGATTGCGGTCAGGAACGTGTAAGCTCCCGGTGTATAGTGGGGGCCATGAAACAGCTCCGGATTCCCGCGGTCTACATGCGCGGCGGCACCAGCAAGGGCGTGTTCTTCCTCGCCCAGGACCTGCCGACGGATCCTGCGGAACGCGACCGCATCCTGATGCGCGTGATCGGCAGCCCCGATCGCTACGGCAAGCACACCGATGGCATGGGCGGCGCCACCTCGAGCACCAGCAAGGTCGTCATCCTGTCCCAATCCAAGCGCGCGGGCTGCGACGTCGACTATCTGTTCGGCCAGGTCGCCATCGACAAGCCTCTGGTCGACTGGTCGGGCAACTGCGGCAACCTCAGCGCCGCCGTCGGCCCGTTCGCCATCAGTATGGGCCTGGTCGACGCGCCGGCCGATGGCCTGGCGACGGTCAATATCTGGCAGGCCAATATCAGGAAGAAGATCGTGAACCACGTGCCGATGGCCGGTGGTGAGGTGCAGGAACTGGGCGACTTCCAGCTCGACGGCGTGGCGTTCCCGGCGGCCGAGATCCAGCTCGAGTTCCTCGATCCGGCCGACGACGAAGGCGGTGAGGGCGGTCCGACCTTTCCCACCGGCAACCATATCGACGTGCTCGACGTGCCCGGCGTGGGCAAGGTCGAGGCCACCCTGATCAACGCCGGCAATCCCACGGTGTTCGTCGATGCGGCACGGCTCGGCCTGAAGGGCACCGAACTGCAGGTCGACGTCAACAGCGACAAGGCTCTGCTGGCGCGCGCAGAGGCCGTGCGCGCACTGGGCGCGGTCGCCATGGGCGATGCCGCGACGGCGGAGGAGGCCACCGCCGGGCGGCCGCATACACCCAAGTTGTCGTTCGTCGCCAGGCCGGCGGGCTACACCGCCTCCGACGGCCGCACCGTCGAGGCGGGCTCGATCGACCTTCTGGCCCGCATCTTCTCCATGGGCGTGCTGCACCACGCCATGACGGGCACCGGTGCCGTCGCCATCGCCGCGGCGGCGGCAATTCCGGGCACCGTCGTCCATCGCGTGGCGCCGGTCGGAGCCGACGGCCGGGTGCGCTTCGGCCATCCTTCGGGGACCCTCAAGGTCGGCGCCGAGGTCGAGAAGGACGGCAACCGTTGGGTGGTGAAGAAGGTGATGATGAGCCGTTCCGCGCGTCGGATGATGGAGGGCTGGGTGCGGGTGCCGGCCTCTTGAGTCCTGTGATACGACGTTAGCGATGTTCGACGGCAACCGCGTCACGGCGCATACACGCTCGCGCTATCCCATCTTCCAGTCGCCGATGACGTGGATCGCCCGAGCACCGCTGGTGTCGGCGGTCTCGGCCGCCGGCGGCATGGGCCTGCTGGAGAACTCGATCCGCGACCTCACGGTCACCCAGCGCGAGTTCACGGCCATCCGCGCTGCCACCAACCAGCCGTTCGGCGTGAACCTGCCGGTGCGCTACCTGCAGATGGATCCCAAGGAGGAGAGCGCCATCATAGACTGGCTGCTGGGCCAGGGCATCCATTTCGTCACCACGTCGGCCGGCGATCCGACGCGCTACACCAGAATGCTCAAGGATGCGGGCGTCACGGTCTATCACGCGACCGCGACCCTGCGCGGCGCCATCAAGGCGGGCGATGCCGGCGTCGACGGGCTGATCGTCGAAGGGGCGGAGAGCGCCGGCCTGCGCAATCCCGAGGAGGTCCATACCTTCGCCCTGCTGCAGGCGGTACGGGAGAAGGTCGACGTGCCGATCGTGGCAGCGGGCGGCATCGTCGACGGCCGCGGCATGGCGGCGGCCTTTGCGCTGGGCGCCGAGGGCGTCACCATGGGGACGCGCTTCGTCGCCTCGTTCGAAAGCCAGGTGCACCTGAACTACAAGCAGGCGATCGTGGCGGCGCCGATCACCGGAACAGCGCTGGTCGACAACCCGCCGCGCGCCCGCTCGAGGGGCCTGCGCACGCCCTATGCCGTCGAGGTTTCCGAAGGCAAGCGCGAGCGTCTGCCGCGCAACGCCACGCTAGACATGCTCTACGTCCAGGGCGACGTCGACAACACCCATGGCGCCGCCGGGGAAAGCGCCGGGCTGATCCACGAGATCAAGTCGGTCCGCCAGATAATCGACGATACGATCGCGAGCTTCTGGCGCGAGATCGATCGGTTGGCCGGGCTCAGGCCTTTACGCCCGTCAGCTCGAGGCTGAGCGCCCTGAGCTTCTTGCGCGCCCCGGCATTGTAAGCCTGTGGGTTGGCGCGCGCCTCGTTCATGACGTTGAAGTAGAGGCCGCTCCTGCCTTCGATCGCAGGCGAGACCGCAAGCTGCAGGATCGCCTCCGCGCCCGTCTCGACCTTGCTCATGGGCGACACGCCGGCACGGCGCACCATGGTGGTGTTCATGTAGGTCGAGGGATGCAAGGCATTGACGATCACGCCCGAACCCTCGAGTTCCCCGGCGAGATCGATGGTGAACAGGATCTGCGCCAGCTTGCTCTGGCAGTAGGCCGCGACGCCGCTGTAGGCCCTGGTCAGCATGACGTCGCTGAAATCGATCGCCTGCTGGCCCGCCGAGGAGACGTTGACGATGCGCGCCGGCGCCGCCGCCTTGATCAGCGGCAGCAACTCGTAGGTCAGCAGGAAGCCCGCGAGATAGTTCACCGCGAAGCGCAGCTCGTGGCCGTCGGCGCTGGTCTGCCGACCGCTGCCGGCCGTACCGATGCCGGCATTGTTGATCAGGAGCTCCAATCGGTCGGTCGCCTGGCGCACGTCGTCGGCGAGGCGGCGGACCTCGGCCAGCGATGCGAGGTCAGCGGCCAGGAAGGTGGCGCTGCCGCCCGTCTGCTCGATCTCCTTGACCAGGCCCTCGCCGCGCTGGAGGTCGCGGCCATGCGCCAGCACACGCCAGCCGTCCTTGCCCAGTGCCTTCGCCACGACGCGGCCGACTCCGTCGGTGGCGCCCGTCACCAATGCCGTCCTCGCCATGCGGTCCTCCTCGACGGACCATAGCCGGCGCGCCGGGCATTGACTAAGACTCTCGGCCATGGCGAACAGACTGCATATCCGTGATGCCCAGGTCGTCACCATGGACGAGGCGCTGGGCGATTTCGCGACGGCCGACATCCTGATCGAGGATGGCGCGATCCTGGCCGTCGGCCCGTCGCTCGACGGCGGCGGCGCCGAGACGATCGATGCCGCCGGCATGATCGCGCTGCCCGGCATCATCGATGCCCATACTTGCCTGTGGCAGACCGTCCTGCGCGGGTATGTGCCCGACCTGTGGCCCGGAGCCTACTACTCGAAGTTCCTGCCGCTGCGCAGCCGCTACACGGCCGAGGACAATTTCAACGCCGCCTGGATCGGCGGCTACGAGATGCTGTCCTACGGCACGACCACCGTCGTCGACTACTGCCACGACATCCGCAGTACTGCCTTTGCGCCGTCATCGATCGCGGCGTTGAAGGAAACCGGCATCCGCCATCTCTTCACCTATTCCTTCATGCCGGTGGAGCCAAACGACTTCGCGCGCCCCGAGGACCGCCTGGCCGACGGCATGGACATCTACGACCGCTTCCATGACCCCAAGGGGCTGACCACCATCGGCTTCGGCATCGATTCCTGGGGCGCCGCCGGGCTGGAGCAGCAGCTTGCCCTTTCCCGTGAGCGCCGCGCGCCGAGCTGCATCCATGTCAACGATGCCGGCACCATCGACAGGCTCGCCGATGCCGGCCTGCTCGGCCCCGACCTGCTGGTGATCCACGGCAACCTGATCAGCAATCCCGAGCTTGTACGCATGGCCGAGGCCGGCACGCCGCTCTGCTTCACGCCCACGGCCGACACCCAGGGCACGCCGGCCGATGTCGTGCGCCGCGCCGTCGAACGCGGCGTCGACGTGGTGTTCGGCTGCGACATTCCCTGCACCGTGGCGTCGGACACGCTGGGCCAGCTCCGCGTCATGTTCAACGTCCAAGGCTACCTCGACGGCGCGATGGAGCGCAGCTTCTCGACCGTGCTGGGCCGCCGCCCGGCGGTGCGGCCCGGGCTGCCGCTTCTGACGCCGCGCAGGCTGATCGAGACCGCTACCATCACCGCCGCGCGCGTGCTCGGTTTGGCCGATCGCGTCGGATCGCTGACGCCCGGCAAGCGCGCCGACATCGTGCTGATCCGGAAGGGTCCGTTCGGAGGTTCCGTGGTCGACGACGCCTGTGCCCACGTTCTGCTGCAGACCAGCGCGCGCGATGTCGACACGGTGCTGGTCGATGGCAGGGTGCGCATGAAGGCCGGCGTTCTGGCTGGTTTCGATGCACAACGGGCGGCAGCGATGGTGGCCGAATCGCGACAACGCATCCTTGGCTGAGGCAGCAGCTGCGCCAGCGCACCGGCGCCGGACGACGGCTTCAACGTCGTCGTCCACAGGCTCGACCGGGTAAGGCGCCCGACTTCGTGCTATGTTCAGTCGGTCTCGAGAAAGAACAACAAGATGACTCTCTTCGAGGAACTGAACAGGGTGGCGATGCGGACCGCGCCCTACGAGGTGCCGCCCCTCTGTCCATGGTGCGGCACTGGCCATCTGAACACGATCGAGGAAACCCCCGACCCGAACTTCGGCGTCTTGGGCGTGAGCAGCCTGACCTTGCGCTGCGATTCGCCCGACTGCGGCAGGCTCACCAAGACCTGACGTGATGTCGAAAGCCGCCGAGCGGTTTCAGGCGGGTGATTCGCTTTTGCGACCCGGCGCTTGCTCTGGCTTAATGACCAGACCGATTGAGGGAACGGTCACAATGGCCCTTGAGATCACCGGACTTCATCCTGTCTTCGCCGGCGAAGTCTCTGGCATCGACCTGACGAAGCCGATCGACGCGGAGGAAGCCGCGACGATCGAAGCGGCGATGGACCGCTTTGGCGTGCTCGTGTTTCGCGGCCAGGCCATTTCAGACGAGCAGCAGATCGCCTTCACGCGGAACTTCGGGGAGCTCGAGAACTACAAGACGTCCGGCACCGTGCGAAAGCGGGAGGACAACCGGCTCGGCCCCGGCATGGCCGATCTCTCGAACCTCACCAAGGATGGGAAGATCATATCAGCCGACGATCGCGTGTGGTTCTTCAAGCTCGGCGATCGGCTGTGGCATTCGGACAGTTCGTTTCGGCCGGTCCCGGCCAAATACTCGTTGCTGTCCGGGCGCACCGTTCCTGGCTGGGGCGGCAATACCGAGTTCGCCGACATGCGGGCGGCCTACGACGCCCTGGATGATCGGACCAAGGGCGAGGTGGCGGGACTGGTCTGTGAACACTCCCTCCTCTATTCGCGCCAAGCGGTCGGATTCTCCGATTTCACGCCGGAGGAGATCAGCAATTTCCAACCCGTGCGGCATCCTCTGGTGCGCGTGCAAAAGGCGACTGGCCGGAAATCGTTGTACCTGTCGGCGCATGCCGGCGTCATCGTCGGATGGTCGGTGCCGGAGTCGCGGGCTTTCCTGCGCGATCTTACCGAGCACGCGACCCGGCCCGAGTTCGTCTATTCGCATTCCTGGCGGCAGCACGATCTGGTGGTGTGGGACAACCGCACGACGGTGCATCGCGCACGCCGATTCGATCGCAATGAAGGGCGCGACATGCGCCGCACGACCCTGGGCGGCGAGGTACCGGTCGTCGGTGCGAGTGCAGGCGGCTGATCTCAGTCGATCGGCGGGCGCTTATGTGCCCACGGTCGTGCCGCCTCGAAGGCGGCCGACATCTGCAACACGCCGAGATCGTCGAAGCGCCGGCCGACGATCTGCAGGCCGACCGGCAGTCCGTCCCTGGTGAAGCCACAGGGCAGCGACGCCGCCGGATTCTGCGACAGGTTGAAGGGGTAGGAGAACTCGGCCCACGACAGCCAGTCCCAGGGATGCTGCGGCCAGTGCCTGGGCTGCAGCAGCTCGGCCGGGAAGGCCGCGACCGAGACCGCGGGCGTCAGCAGGAAATCCCAATTGTCGAAGAAGTGGTTGATCTCCGCGCAGTAGGCGTACTTCACCAGGCGCGTCTTCTGGTAGTCGGCCATGGCGATCTTCGAGCCGGCCTCGATGCAGGCGACGAAGCCGGGATCCATGCGGTCGCGGAACTCGGCGATCCTCTCGGCATGGCGCGTGAAATGCGCCGGCCAGAAGAAGCGCGCGAGTTCGGGGCCCTTGGGTCCCCACGGCGTCTTCACCTGCTCGACGCTCCAGCCCAGGTCCTTCTCGAAGGCGCCGACCGCCCTGGCGACCAGGTCGGCCACTTCCGGGTCGACGCGGGCATGGCCGAGGTCGGGGCTGTAGGCAATGCGCGGCGCCCGCAGCCGTCGCTGCAGATGGCGAGGGTAGTCGGCCGGCTGGGCTTCCAGGCTGGTGTGGTCGTCGGGATGCGGCCCGGCCATCGTCCTGAGCATCAATGCGGCATCGGCGACGGTGCGCGTCAGCGGCCCGAGATGCACGGTGTGGTCGCTCGCCGCCACCGGCGACTGCGGCACGCGGCCGTAGGTCGGCTTCAGGCCGAACACGCCGCTGAAATGCGCCGGCATGCGGATCGAGCCCGCGCCGTCGCTGCCCTGGTGCAAGGGCCCATAGCCCGCCGCCGCGCCGACGCCCGCACCCGCCGACGAGGCGCCGGCGTTCATGCCGTGCTTCCACGGATTGTGCGTGATGCCGGTCAGCGGGCTGTTGCTGACGCCCATCCAGCCGAACTCCGGCGTCGTCGTCTTGCCGAGGATGATCGCGCCTGCGCCGCGCAGGCGGGCGACCATGGCATTGTCGGCCGTCGCGACCTCGCCGCGGCGCAGATGGGTGCCGAATTCGACCTGCATGCCACGCACGGCCTCATGGTCCTTGATCGTCACCGGCACGCCGTGCAGTGGACCGATCGGCCCGCCCGTGGCCAGCGCGCGGTCGGCGGCCTGCGCCGCGTCCATCGCTTCTTCGGCGGCGAGATAGGCGAAGGCATTGAGCTTGGGCTCGAGCCGTCGGATTCGATTCAGGACTGCCGAAGTGATTTCGACAGATGACAGTTTCTTGGCACGGATGGCGTCGGCCAGTTCGGTCGCCGGGGTGAAGCAGAGATCGGTCTCGTTCATGACAACAGCCAGAGCACGATCGGTGCCGTACGAGCCGGCGCGTTCTCCGACTTATCGGTCGAGATCCAGCTCCGGATACTGTCGAGCGATCCGACGCACGAAGTTCTCGCTGACGATGCCGACGACATTGCCCAGTGCGCATACATACTCGTCTCGTTCCTTTTCATCGTCTAGTTGGCTGACCAGCTTGTCGAGCTCGCCAATCCTTCATTCCAAAGCGGCTACCGCCTTCACCATCCGGCTGGCCAACTCCCTGTCCATGGCAATCTCCCACTAGCGGCGAGCGTACTTGTCCTGTGCCTCGGCCGTGCTGACCTTGCCGTCGGCGACGTCGATTTCCACGGCCGAGGGGGCACGCGCGTCCGCCACGCCGTTGCCGCCGCCGCCCGCCGTCTCGATGACGACGCGATCGCCGCGCATCAGGGTCGTCATCGTCTTGGACGGGATGACTTCCTCGCGGCCGTCGGCGCGACGGATGACGGCGTGCGCCTTGGCGCCTTCGCCGCCTCCCAGCGCGCCCTGTGGCGCGTAGAAATGGCGTTCGCCGCGATAGGTGAAGGCGACCTCGCCGTCGAGGATCTCGTACTCCTTGACCACGCCGAGGCCGCCGCGATGCTGCCCGGCGCCGCCCGAATCCTGGCGCAGGGCCAGACGATGGACGCGGATCGGCACGTCCATCTCCATGGCCTCGACCGGCAGGTTCATGCAGTTGGTGACGTCGGTCTCGATGACGTCGACGCCGTCAGAGTGCGGACCCGCGCCGCTGCCGCCGGCTATGAGCTCGCCGGTGATGTAGGGCTTGCCGTCGTGGCGGCCGCCGAAGGCCAGCACGACCAGCTCGCCCGAGCTGTCGGCCGGCACACGCTCGGGCAGCACCTCCTTAAGCGCGCCCAGGATGCAGCCGGTGATGCGCTTGATCGTCGCCGTGCGCGAGTTCACGGGGGCGGGCTCGACCGGATTGACGACGCTGCCCTTGGGCAGCTCGAGGGTGATCGGCCGGAAGCAGCCGGCATTGGTCGGGATCGCGGGATCGGTGACGGCGCGCACGGCATAGCAGGCGGCGGCCAGCGAGCCCGACGGCACGCAGTTGAAGGGGCCGCGCACCTGCGGCGAGGAGCCGGTGAAGTCGCAGTGGAACGTGCCGTCCTTCACCGTCACCGCGACCTCGAAGCGGATGCCCGTGTCGAGGTCGATGCCGTCATTGTCGCTGTGGTCGACATAGCGGTACGTGCCGGCCGGAATGGTCTTCAGCGCCGTGCGCGTCAGGGTCTCGGAACGGTCCAGAAGCTCGTCGAAGATCGCCAGCGCATGATTGTCGCCGAGATCGGCGGCGAGAGCGGCGATGCGGCGGGCACCGACATTGCAGGCCGCGAGCTGGGCGTTCAGATCGCCCATGACGGCGTCGGGAATGCGAACGTTCTGGCGGATGATGGCGACCAGCGTCTCGTTGTAGCGGCCGGCGTCGCGGAACTTCAGCGGCGGCAGGCGCAGCCCCTCCTGGAAGATCTCGGTGGCACGGGTCGGGATCGATCCCGGCGACATGCCGCCGACATCCTGGTGGTGGGTCATGGTAGCGGAGATGGCGATCGGCCGTTCGTTGAAGAAGATCGGCTGGACCAGCGCGATATCGGGCAGGTGGGTGCCCCCGAGATAGGGATCGTTCATGCAATAGACGTCGCCCGGCCGCATGGTGCGGAGCGGAAAGACCTCGATGATCTTCTGGACGACCGGGATGAGCGTGGCGAGATGGATCGGGATCGCGATCGACTGGGCCAACGTCTCGCCGCGGACCGTGAACAGGCTCGAGGACGCGTCGAGGCCCTCCTTGACGATTGGCGAGAAGGACGAGCGCAGCAGGGTCTGCTGCATCTCGTTGGCGATGCCTTCCAGCTTGTTGCGCACCACCTCGACGGTGATCGGGTCGAGTCCGCTCCTGCCGTTCGTCTCGGCCGTGTCGGTCACCATGTCCGTCATCCCTCTCGTCGCGTAACGATCAAATTGCCGGCGGCGTCCACCATACAGGACCAGCCCGGCTCGACGAGGGTCGTCGTGTCGGCTTGCTGGACGATGGCGGGACCCATGAACGAAAAGCCCTCGGTCAGGGCCGCGCGATCGTAGACGGTGGCGCTCACGAATCCCTTCTCGCCCGCCACCATGATGGCGCGCTTGCCGATCTCCCGCGGGCCGCCGGACGGGGCAAACCGCATCTCGTCCAGTACTTCGCTGCCGCCGGCGCGATGGACCGTTCGAATGCCCACGATCTTGGCGGGAATCTCGACGCTGTGGCCGTAGATGCGGTCATGCGCCTCGAGGAAATCGCGATAGAGGCGGTCCGCCGGATCGGCATCGTCGGGGTGGAGCGGGATTTCGAGGTTGTACGACTGGCCGATGTAACAGACGTCGGCGAAATAGCCGATCGTGACCTGGCCGGCATCCGCCTTCTCCGCGGCCATTAGGGCGGCGGCCCGTTCGTCGATCTCGCTCAGCTTCTCACGGAGGGCGCCGAGATCCAGCACGCCGACCGGCGTGGCAAACTCGGCCGTCACCTCGTGCTCGATCGGCGCGGCCAGCAGGCCCGCGGCCGACAGCACACCGGGCAGGCGGGGCCCGATGATGCGGCGGATGCCGAGTTCGCGCGCCAGGGCCGTGGCATGGATGCCGCCGGCGCCGCCCAGGGGCACGAGGGCGTAGCTGCGCGGGTCGATACCCTGGCGAACCGAGACCAGCCGGATGCCTTCGGCCATCTGGGCGTTGAGCACGCGATGGATACCGAGCGCCGCTTCCGCCGTCGTCATGCCGAGCGGCTTCGCTACTTTGGAGTCGATCGCCTCGGCAGCCTTGGCGGGCTCGAGCCGCAACCGCCCGGCGGCAAAGAAGTCGGGATCGAGATAGCCCAGCACGATGGAGGCGTCGGTCACCGTCGCGTTCTCGCCGCCGCGCCCGTAGCAGGCGGGGCCCGGCTCGGAGCCGGCCGATTGCGGGCCGACGCGCAATCCGCCCGAGGCGTCGAGGTGGGCGATGCTGCCGCCGCCCGCGCCGAGCGTGGTCACATCGACCATGGCCACGCGTACGGCATGACCACCGATCACGCCCTCGGCGCGGAGCATCGGCTTGCGCCGGCTGATCAAGGCGATGTCCGCCGAGGTGCCGCCGACATCGATCGTTATCAGGTCGTCTGTCGCCGCCGACGCGCCGACGATCTGGCCGCCGATTACCCCGGCGGCCGGACCCGACAGGAACAGGCGCACCGGGCGCTGGCGCGCGACCTCGGCGATGGCGAGCCCGCCGCGCGATTGCATGACCTGCAGCGGCGCATCGATACCGGCCGTGGCAAGGGCTTTCTCGAGGCGCGCCAGATAGGTGTCGACCCGAGGCTTGAGGTAGGCGTCGAAGGCGGTGATGACGGTCCGCTCGTACTCGCGGAACGCCGGATCGACCTCGTGGGAGAGCGACAGCGCGAGTGCGGGATGGCGTTTGCGGATGAGCTCCGCGGCGCGGCGTTCATGCACCGGGTTACGGAACGAGAACAGGAAGGAGATCGCGAGCGCTTCCACGCTTTCCTGCACCAGCTCGTCCGCCGCTTGCACGACGGCGGCCTCGTCGAGCGGCGTCAGGACCGTTCCGGACGCATCGAGGCGTTCGGGTATCTCCCGGCGGTAGCGGCGCGGCGCCAGGAAGACCGGCGCCTGGGGATCGAGGATGACGCGGTAGACGTCGGTGCGCAGTTGCCGACCGATCTCCAGCACATCGCGAAACCCGGCGGTAGTGAGCACGCCGATGCGCGCCCCTTTGCGCTCCAGCACCGCATTGGTGGCGACCGTCGTGCCGTGCGCGAAGCGCGTGATCTGGTCGGCGGCGACGCCCCAGCGCTCGGCAAGCTCGGCAATCGACTCGATGACCGCCTGGCTGGGATCGTCGCGGGTGGTCGGCACCTTCAGGACATGCAGTGCGCCGCCTCGCTCCAGGCAGACGATGTCGGTAAAGGTGCCGCCGATGTCGACGCCGATCTCGAAGCGGCCCAATTTCATGATGCGACCTTTGCAATCTGTTGGAACCTTACAGAGGATTGTCGGCTTGCGGGACTGGTTTGCCGATGGCAGTTTCGTCGGGCTGCGCCGCATCGTCTGCCGAAGGAGAGATGCCTTGGCCGCTCGATTCGATCTCGTGGTCCGCAACGGTGCCGTGCTCGACGGCACGGGTAGTCCGGCACGCCAGGCCGATGTCGCCGTGCAGGATGGACGCATCACCGCCGTCGGCCGCGTCGCCGGCACCGGCCGCGAGGAGATCGACGCCAAGGGCCTGGCCGTCACGCCGGGTTTCGTCGACATCCATACCCACTATGACGGCCAGGTCACCTGGGACCAGCGTTTCGTGCCGTCCTCGGGGCATGGCGTCACCACCGTGGTGATGGGCAACTGCGGCGTGGGCTTCGCGCCCTGTCGGCCGCAGGACCGCGACACGCTGATCAAGGTCATGGAAGGCGTGGAGGACATCCCCGAGCTGGTCATGCGCGAGGGTGTGCCGTGGAACTGGCAGAGCTTCCCGGACTATCTCGATGCCCTGGCACAGCGCCGCTGCGACATAGACTTCGCTACCCAGGTGCCGCATGCGCCCTTGCGCGTCTTCGTGATGGGCCGCCGCGGCGTCGACCGCGAGCCGGCGACGGCGGCGGACATGGCGGCGATGGCGTCGCTGGTGGAAGAGGGGCTGCAGGCCGGCGCGCTCGGCTTCACCACCTCGCGCTCGCTGTTCCATCGTACGCCCGATGGCTCGCTCACGCCCACCATCACCGCCGCCGAGGAAGAGCTGGCGGCGATCGCCCGCGGCATGCGCCGGGCCGGCAAGGGCGTCATCCAGCTCTTGGACGACTTCCAGGACGCCACGCCCGAGGGTTCGACCGAGTTCGCCATGCTGCGTCGCCTGGTCGAGATCTCAGGGCGGCCGCTGTCCTTCACCCTGCTCGACATCTCGCTATACCCGGGCCGCTGGAAGACGCTTCTGCAGGAAGTCGAGCGCGCCAGCCGCGACGGCCTGCCGATCAAGGGCCAGGTCGCGGCGCGGCCGGTCGCGGTCCTCTATGGGCTGGAACTGTCGTTCCATCCGTTCTCCACTTGCCCGAGCTATCGCGCGATCGAAGGCCTGCCGCTCGAGCAGAAGCTGGCGCGGCTGCGCGACCCGGCAATGCGGGCGCGGCTCCTGAAGGAGGACCCGGTCTACAGCAATCCCAACATGCTGGCCTTCATGCGCAGCGTCGCCAACATGTTCGTGCTGGGCGATCCGCCGAACTATACGCCGCCGGCCTCCGAGCGGCTCGATGCGCGGGCCGCCGCTCTCGGCGTCGCGCCGCTGGAACTCGCCTACGACCTCTTGGCGTCGGGGGATGGCCGCACCATCCTGTTCCATCCCGGCGCCAACTACACCGACTGCTCCGATGCCAACATGGCGAGCATGCTGCGGCATGAGAACACGGTGATGGCACTGGGCGACGGAGGCGCGCATTACGGCCTGATCTGCGACGCGAGCTATCCGACGCACGCGCTGACCTACTGGACGCGCGATCGCAAGGGCGAACGCTGGCCGCTCGCCTGGACGGTGCAGCAGCTCACCGACGTGCCCGCGCGCACCGTCGGGCTGGGTGACCGTGGCCGCCTGGCCGAGGGTTACAAGGCCGACATCAACGTCATCGACCTGGATGGCTTGCGCGTCTCCGCTCCTCACCCGGTGCACAACCTGCCTGGCGGCGGCCGGCGCCTCCAGCAGAAGGCCGAAGGCTACCGCGCCACCATCGTCAACGGCGAGATCACGTATCGTGACGGTGAATCGACCGGCGCCCTGCCGGGACGGCTGGTCCGCGGCGCTCGTTAGCTGGAGTGGCGCACCCCCAGCCATGAGCCTTAAGCTCCCTGCAACGAAGGGCAGGGAGGTCCCATGAAGCGCGTGCTCGTGACATTGGTGCTGGCGTTGTTCGCCATGCCGGCGATTGCTGCCGATTATCCCGCGCCGAGGACCGGCGAGTGGGTCGCTCGCGACTTCAAGTTCCACACCGGCGAAGTCATGCCCGAGTTGAAGCTCGCCTACCATTACAGTTGCTTGTTTCGTTTGAGGTGAGCGCGTCTGGCGAGAGCTTGGTGTGCCCTTCGCCAGAGCGACCAGGCGAGGGTGTGGCTGGATGGGATCCGGCGCTGGGCGAGCTTGATCGCGATGCGGCGGATTTCCTGGATCGACCAGCGGATCAGGAACGACGGGTCGGGCGAGGACGCGATGGTGTTTTTTTGACTGCCCGGGACGCGTTGGCGTGATGTCGGACGACAGCCATCGTGGCGAAGGCCA
>JAEZIF010000100.1 GCA_023416135.1 Pseudomonadota bacterium | reverse complement strand
GCCCGGCACCATCAGGGCGATCAGCGCCACCGTCAGGAAACTCGCGCCGCCAAGGACATAGAACGGGAGGTCCGGCCGAAACCAGGAGACCACAGCTGCATCGGAGAGCAGGCCTCCGAGCAGCGGGCCGGCCAGGAACCCCAAGGACGACGACAGAAGCGCGAAACTGAGGTAGAGCGCCTTGCGGTCCGGCGGACTCATGTCGACCAGCGTGGCCTGGGCGACGGCCTGGTTGCCGGCGCTGAGGCCGCTGACGATCATGCTGGCGAAGAGGAACACAACCCAGCCGGAACTGATCGCGAGGCCGATGCCGACGGCGGCCAGGGTCAGGCCGCTCATCGTGTACAGCAGGATCGTCTTGCGGCCGAGCCGATCGGAAAGCTGCCCCAGCAGCGGTGCCGAGCACATCGCCAGCAACGGTTGAAGCCCCAGCGCGGCGCCATAGAGGAGGCTTCTCGAAGAAGCCGGGAGGTCGCTCATGAGCCCGTGCGGCGGCGGGTTCGCCACCAGGGGGGCGAGGATGGGGGCGAGCGTCGCCATCGTCATCGCTTCGACAAGCACGACGAGCAGCGGCGGCGCGGCGTGGAAGACCCGATGCATCTAAAGGATGCCGCCGGCGAGCCCACGACCGAGGCAGTTCATTTGGATTCCCCCGAAACCAGGTTCCCTTTGTGGCCGGGCGCGACGGCGGCGTCCAGCCCCGCTCGCCAGGCAACGCGCCGGCAATCAATGTCATGGCATTCGTCTCGAGAGTCGGGCGACTATGTCTTTCGCCAGAGGGGAGACAATCGTGACAGCACCGCTTACCGGCTACGCCGATCGCATCTCGGTACGCGCCGGAGAAAAGATCAGCTTCAAGGTCTCGAGCGTGGGACCGGGACCGTACAACGCCATGCTGGTGCGCATCGTGCGCGGCGATCCCAATCCGGGCGGCCCGGCGCAGAAGCTGGAAGACCAGTCGGAGCTGTTCGACGGCCGCTTCGCCTCGCGCCAGCAGCACGCCTGGCCCGGCTCCTACGCGCTGGTCGAAGGCGCCGCCGACGTGAAACTGCCCGCGGCCCTTTCGGTCGAGGCGCTGATCTGGCCGACCCTGCCGGAGGACGGACCGCAGACCGTGATCGCGCGGCGCGATGCCGGCTCGGGCGCGGGCTTCGCGCTGGTGCTGACGCCGGACGGCATGGCGCTGGAATGCGGCGGCGCGCGAGTCGTCACGGGCAAGAAGCTGCGCAATCGCGCCTGGTATCGCGTCTGGGCATCGGCCGATCCCGCGACGGGAATGATGCGCGTGGGCCAGCAGCCACTGCAGCGCGCCTTCGCCGTCGATGACGAGGGCGAAGCGAGCACGACCGTATCGGGTCTCGCCGTCGACGCCCCGCAGCCGGTCCTGATCGGCGCCGAGAGCGCCGGCGACCGTCCGGCGCGGCGCTGCTTCAACGGCAAGATCGAGGCGCCTGTGATCGCGGGCCTGGCCGCCTGGGACTTCGCCCGCCGCATGGGCACGATGGAGATCGAGGACACCGGCCCCAACGGCCTGCACGGCACGCTGAAGAACCTGCCGACGCGGGCCATGAAGGGTGCGGCGTGGAACGACGCCGAGCGCGACTGGAAGCGCGCGCCGCACATGTATGCGGCCATCCACTTCCACGATGACGACCTGCACGACTGCGGCTGGGCCGACGATTTCAGCTTCACCGTGCCGAAGGACATGAAGAGCGGCGTCTACGGCATGCAGCTCAGCTGCGGGCCGCATCGCGACGTCATCCCGTTCTTCGTGCGCCCCCAGGTCGGCAAGCCGCAGGCCAAGGTCTGCTACATCGCCTCGACATTCACCTACCAGGTCTACACGAACTTCTCGCGCGGCATGTTCAACGAGCCGTTCCGCCAGCGGATGTCCGAATGGGAGGCCGCCGCCAACAATCCCGACGAGCACAAGGATTACGGCCTCTCGACCTACAACTTCCATCGTGACGGCTCCGGCGTCGCCTACTCCTCGCACCTGCGTCCATTGCTCACCTGGCGGCCGGACTTCCTCACCTTCCACGACCAGGCGGGCTCAGGGCTGCGCCATCTGCCGGCCGACACCCACCTCACCGGCTGGTTCGATCGGCTGGGCATCGCCTACGACGTCGTCACCGACCACGACCTGCACGACAGGGGCGTCGACATCCTCAAGTCCTACAAGGTGGTCGTGACCGGCACGCACCCCGAGTACCACACCAGGCAGACGCTCGACGCGCTGCAGGCCTACACCGAAACCGGCGGGCGGTTGATGTATCTCGGCGGCAACGGCTTCTACTGGCGCGTGGCGCTGAGCGACGCCTGGCCGGGCGCCATCGAAGTGCGGCGCACCGAGGGCGGCATCCGCACCTGGCCGGCCGAGCCCGGCGAATACTATCACGCCTTCGACGGCGCCTATGGCGGCCTGTGGCGCCGCTCGGACCGGCCGCCCAACATGCTGTGCGGCATCGGCTTCTCGAGCCAGGGCCTGTTCGTCGGCGATTCCTATCGCCAGTCGCCGGCAGCGCGCGACAACCATCATGCCTGGGTGTTCGAGGGCGTGAAGGACGAGCTGTTCGGCGGCTACGGCTTCTCGGGCGGCGGTGCGGCCGGCTTCGAGCTCGACCGGCTCGACCATCGGCTGGGCAGTCCGCTCAACGCCGTGGTGCTCGCCTCATCCCAAGGGCACGACCGCAAGGAGTTCGTCGTCGTGCACGAGGAGCGGCTGGGGTTCAACACCACCATCACCGGCGACACGCTGGAAGGGTTGATACGCGCCGACATGACCTACATCGAGAAGCCCAAGGGCGGCGCGGTGTTCTCGGTCGGCTCGATCACCTATTGCGGATCGCTGCCGCACAACAAGTACGACAACGATGTCTCGCGGCTGACCTTCAACGTGATCAACCGGTTCGGCGAACTGGGATTGAAGTGGCCTCTCTGACGGGTCACTCGCCGGCCTGAATCCGCTCGACCAGGATGCGATGGCGAGGGTCGGCGACCAGCCTGGGGTAGAGCGAGGCGAGGATCCTGGCGAAGGCCGGCTTGTCGACATCGGAGACGAACTGGATGCCGGCGTTGGCGAGGGTTGCCCGCGCGGCGGCCTCCTGCTCGTCGAAGACCTTGCAGTGATAGGCCACCGAATCGCGCGCGGCCTCGCGGATGATTCCCTGATCTTCCTTGGGCAGTCGGTTCCAGACCTGGCTGGAAAAGATGACGACGGCCGGCGGCGCGACATGTTCGGTCAGGCTGTAGACCCCGGCCACTTCGTGATGGCGCGACGCCAGATAGGAGACGAGGTTGTTCTCCGCCGCACCGATGGTGCCGGCGGCAAGCTGGGTGCGGACATGGGCGTAGGGCGTCTGAACCGGATGTGCGCCGAGCGCGTGCATGACTTCGGCCATGGTCGACGATGTCTGGACACGGATCTTGAGGCCCTTCATGTCGGCCGGCGTCCGCACCGGCTTGCCAGGCGTGTAGATCGAGCGCGGACCGGCGTCGTAGAAGCACAGTCCGACGAGATCGACGGCGGCAAGGGATGCCAGCAGTTCCTCGCCGACCGGCCCCTCGAGGCTCCGACGACGCTGCTCCGTGGAGGCAAACAGGAAGGGCAGGGTCGGGATGACGGTCGCCGGCACCGTGCCATGCAGGGCCGATACGCTGACACGCGCCATGTCGAGCATGCCGGTGCGCACCTGTGCCACCGTAAAGCGCTCGGAGTCCGGATCCGATACGCCGAGGTCGGCAATGAGCAACCGGCCGCCGCTGCGCTGGCGCATCAGCTCGCTCATATGGGCAACCGCCTGCACGGAAGGGTTGGCCGACGAGCCGACGTCGGACGAGCGGAACCCGCCGGCCTGCGCGTTTCCGGGTTGGCTGGCTATCGCTGCCGCAATTGTGAGCACCCACCGGCGGCGCAGAAGCATGTTCCGGTCCCTTCCCCCTGACGTCGTCAGCACCATGGGATCATCGGCGGAACCCGCCTCCAGGTGCAACCACGTGCGAAGCAGGGCATTGCAGCGAGCGGGCTGGCAGCGCGCTACGAGGCAAGCGCCGCCTTCGCCTCGGGCGTCAGCGAGGCGAGCAGGCCCTTGCAGCCGGCCTCGATCAGATCGAGCGCGCGCTCGTAGTCCTGCTGCGTGCCGCCATACGGGTCCTGCACGTCGAGGATGCCGGGCATGGGGCCGAACCTGGTGAACATCTGCAGGCTGGCGGTCTTGTCGCGCGGCGCCAGCCAGCGCAGGTCGGCCATGTGGCTGCGGTCCATCGCCAGCACATAGTCGGCGGCAGCGATGTCCGCCTTGGTGACGGCGCGCGAGCGCTGGCCCGAGATGTCGTAGCCGCGACGCGCCGCTGCTTCGACGGCGGCCGGCGTCGGCGCCTCGCCGGCATGGAGGCCGGTGGTTCCGGCCGAGGCGATGGTGAAGGCCTGCTCTAGGCCGGCGCGGCGGGCCAGGGTGCGGAAAACGCCTTCGGCCATGGGTGAGCGGCAGATGTTGGCGGTACAGACGAAGAGGACGCCGATGGTCATGGCCTCCTACCCTAGCACAGCGTTAGATTACGGCCATGCATCAGGAATTCCTGCCTCCCGGGATCGTGATCCTGACCGGCGCGGGCATCTCCAAGGAAAGCGGCATCGACACCTTTCGCGACAAAGACGGATTGTGGACCAGGGTCGACCTCGAGGAGGTTGCGACGCTCGAGGCCTGGTCCCGCGACAAGAAGAAGGTGCTCGACTTCTATAACGACACCCGCCGCTCCTTCCGCGCCGCCCATGTCGCGCCCAATGCCGCCCATCGCGCCCTGGCGCGGCTGGAGCGGGAGTACCAGGGCGAGGTCACGGTGGTGACCCAGAACATCGACCCGTTGCACGAGCTGGCGGGCTCCAGGAACGTGATCCACATGCACGGTCGCGACGGCGAGATCCGCTGCATGAACTGCAGCGCCGTCTTCGAGTCGGACGTCGATCTCACGCCGCAATCGGTCTGCCCCAACTGCGAGACGGTGGGCGAGCTCAGGCCCAACATCGTCTGGTTCGGCGAGATGCCAATGCACATGGACGAAATCTACGCCGCCCTGGAGCGCTGCGGGCTGTTCCTGTCGATCGGCACCTCGGGCGAGGTCTATCCGGCGGCGGGCTTCGTCCTGCACGTCCGCCGCAGGGCGCCGCGGGCACGCACGGTCGAGCTGAACCTCGAGGCGACCGGCAACCAGCCCCTGTTCCACGAACACATCTACGGTCCCGCCACCCAGGTCGTGCCCGCCTATGTCGAGCGCGTGCTGGCGGAGGGCTGGCAACACTAGGGGAAGACGATGCCCGACACGACCACCACGATTGCCGCGCAGCACGACAGCGGGCCGCATGGCGCGCATCACATCGCCCCCGATGCGCATGGCCGGAACTTTTATGCGAGCGACCGGCAGTTCCAGGACCTGCTGTCGCTCTACATGGAGCCGGCTCTCCTGAAACACATGACGCCGCACTTCGAGCGGCTGGGCGAGCTGGCCGGCAACCGGCTCGACGATCTCGCCATGACCGCCGACAAGCACCCGCCCGTCCTGCAGCCGCGCGACCGCTTCGGGCGCGACGAGGACTGGATCGACTATCACCCGTCCTATCGCGAGATGGAGAAGATCGCCTTCGAGGAGTTCGGCATGCACGCGATGACCCATCGCGCCGGCGTCCTGGGCCTGAGCGAGCCTGCCCATCCGCTGGTGAAATACGGCATCACCTACCTCTTCGTGCAGGCCGAGTTCGGCCTGATGTGCCCGGTCTCGGTCTCCGACACCTCGAACTTCGTCATCAAGCGCTTCGGCTCCGACGCGCTGAAACGGCTCCTGCTCGACCGGCTGCTGAGCCAGGACCCGAAGACGATGCTCAAGGGCACGCAGTTCATGACCGAGAAGGCGGGCGGCTCGGACGTCGGCGCATTGGAGACCGAGGCTGAGCGCATCGGCCCTCATGAGGACGGAGGGGGACCGGACGGCGTCGAGCGCTGGAAGCTGTTTGGCCAGAAGTGGTTCTGCAGCCACGCCGACGCCGATGTCGCGGTCCTGCTGGCCAGGCCGCGCGGCGCCGCGCCCGGCACGCGGGGGCTCGCCATGTTCGCCATGCCGCGGCGGCTGGAGGACGGCAGCCGCAACAGCTATCGGATCGTGCGGCTGAAGGACAAGCTCGGCACCAGATCGATGGCCTCGGGCGAGATCATCATGGACGGCGCCGTCGCCTACCTGGTGGGCGACGCCAACCGCGGCTTCAAGCAGATGATGGAGCAGGTGAACCTCTCCCGCTTGAGCCACGGCGTGCGCGCGGCCTCGATGATGCGCCGCTGCCTCAACGAGGCGATGGTGGTGGCCCAGAACCGCCGCGCCTTCGGCAGGGCGATCGGCGAATATCCCCTGCTGCGCCGCCAATTGATGAAGATCATGCTACCGACCGAGCAGGCGCTTTCGATGTACGCCTTCTCGGCCGACGCCATGGGTCGCGCCAACGGACATGGAGGAAATGGGGGCGACGAGGAGGCGGCCGACCTGCTGCGCATCCTGACCCCGGTCTACAAGTTCCGCGCCTGCCGCGACAACATTCCGGTCGCCAGCCACGCCCTCGAGGTGCGCGGCGGCCTGGGCTACATCGAGGAATGGGTGACGGCCCGCCTGGTGCGCGACGCGCAGATCGGAACGCTGTGGGAAGGCACCTCCAACATCAACGCGCTCGACGTGGTGCAGCGCGCCGTGGGCAAGACGGGAGGCCACAAGAAGCTGACGGCTGCCTTGAAGGACAAGTACGAGCGCTCCGACGCGCTGCCCGGCCAGTACAAGGGCCTGCTCGGCGCCACGCTTGACCGCGTCGAACGCTTCGTCGAGGCGGTCGCCGCGGACCCCAAGCAGGAGAAGCGCTGTCGCCTCGCCGCCGGCGCACTCTATCACGCGACGACAGCGGCCCTGATGGCCTGGGAAGGTGCCGCCCTCGGCGCCAAGGGCGGCGACGCGCGGCGCCTGCTGCTGTCGCGCCTGGTGATCGAGCATCGGCTGGCGTCGCAGGATCCGCTGTCGCTTGCCGAAACGGCGTGGGAGCAAGAGGCCATGGATCTTTTGCTGCAGGACGAGCCGGTGCCTCTCGCCAAGGCGACGGCTCTGGTAGGATAGGACATGGCTACTCCCCTTCCGGCACCGTCCTGGACCATCACGTCGGTCCTCGAGCGATCCTATGGTTTGGCGCGCGACAACTTCGCGGCCTTCTTCACCGTCGCCGTCATCTTCGGCGCGGTCTCCCTGGTGGTGAACATCCTGAGCCTGGGATTGCTCGCCGGCCTCGTCGGCCTGGTCTGCGGCGTGGCGACCTCGATCTGCCTCACCTGGGGCACGCTGCAGGCGATCGCCGGACGCAAGCCCGAATGGGAGCCGATGCTGCGCCAGCTGCAGGGGCCGATGTTCGGCCGCCTGCTGCTGCTGGGCTGCATCCAGTACTTCGTGATCGCGGTGTCGATGATCGTCGTGGTCGGGCCGCTGTTCCTGCTGCCGCTGTGGGCGGTCACCATTCCCGTCATGATGATCGAGCGCACCGACGTCGGCGGCGCCTTCAACCGCAGCATGGATCTCACGGCCGGCCGGCGGCTGCCCATCCTCGGCGTCTTCCTGCTGTGGTTCGTGATCTTCGCGATCGGTGCGATCGTGATCATCGGGCTGCTCGGCCACGGCGCGCTCGGGAGCCTGGCGCTGTGGATCTACGGAGCTCTGGCGGGCATCGTCGTTCACACCCTGCCGGCCGTCTTCTACGTGCTGCTGCGCGAGGAAAAGGAAGGCGTGCTGCCCGGTCAGGTCGCGGCGGGGCTCGACCAATAGATAGCGGCGGCTACCCCAGCAGCGCCGCCAGACGTCCCTTCAGCGCCAGCAGCTCGACGGCCTGCAGCGCCATGATGCTGATGGCGTCCCTGATCTCGCCGGCCTCGACCATGCGGAAGGCATGCTGGAGCGGCACGCGGCGGATCGCGAGATCCTCCGTCGAATCGGGCGCCGCCTTGCCCTGCACGAGGTCGCACGCGAGGAAGGCGATGGCGCTCTCGTCGCTCACCGAGTTGGACAGGTCCGCCTCGAAGAGCTTGTGCCAGCGCCGGGCGCCGAGGCCCGTCTCTTCCTGCAGCTCGCGCTTGGCCGATTCGAGGAAATCGACATCGAGCGGCCCGCCGCCTTCCGGGATCTCCCAGCTGTAGGCATCGAGCGGGAAGCGGTACTGGCCGACCAGGTAGGTGTGCTGTTCGGCATCGACCGGCACGATGCCCAGTGCCCGGTTCTTGTAGTGGATCGTGCCGTAGATCCCGGGACCGCCGCTCGGCGTGATCACGTCGTGGTGGGTCGCCCGGATCCAGCCATTGTCGTAGACCTCGCGCGCAGAGACGATGCCCCACGGTCCGCGCTTGATGCTCACCGCGCCGGTTCCTTGCGCTTCAGCACCTCGTTCGTATGCTCGCCCAGGAGCGGCTCGCGGTAGAGCGGCCGCGACGGCTCGTCCTGGAAGCGCACGACTGGCGCCAGGTGCCGGCGGCCGTCGTCGGCGACGACGATGGCGCCGCGCTTCACCAGGTTGGGGTCGGCGATGGCCTCGGGCAGCGTGTTGACCGGCCCGTAGCAGATGTCGAGGGTGTCGAGCCACGCCATCCAGTGCGCCAGCGGCTTCTCCCGGAAGGTCGCGGCGAGGAAGTCCATCACCGGCTTCTGGTGGGCGCCGGGCCATTCGCAGAGATCGATGAACTCGGGCTTGCCGAGCGCCGTCAGCAGGTTGCGGATGAACTTCATCTCCTGGCCGGCCAGCACGAGCTGGCGGCCGTCGGACGTGTCGTAGACCCGATAGAAGGCCGACCCGCCGGTGGTGCGCTGGTTCTTGACGTCGGGCTGCGTGCCGTCGGTGAAGGCCGAGCCCACGACGTTGGCGCACGAGGCCATCAGCGCTTCGTGCATCGAGACGTCGATGTAGTCCCCCCTGCCCGTGGTCTGCCGGCGCAGCAACGCCATCAGCACACCGCTCAATCCGTGCAGGCCGCTCACCAGGTCGGCGACCGGAATGCCGGGGATCGCCGGCCGGCCGTCGTCGCCCAGGGTCAGCGAGAGCACGCCGGTCATGGCTTCCAGCGCGAGATCGTGGGCGGCGCGGCCGGGATAGGCGCCGTCCTGGCCGAAGGCCGAGATCGAGCAGTAGACGATGCCGGGGTTCTTCTCCTTGACCGCTTCGTAGCCGATGCCGAAGCGGGCGGCGACGCCGGGCCGGAAGGATTCGACCAGCACGTCGGCCTGGCAGGCCAGCCGGAAGAGATCGGCGCGGCCCTGCTCGCTCTTGAGATCGAGCACGACGCTCTTCTTGCCGCGGCCCATGTTGCGGAAGAACACCGAGGTGCGCTGGTCGGGCGGGCGGATGTGGCGGCCCGGATCGCCGTCGGGCGGCTCGACCTTGATCACCTCGGCGCCATGGTCGGCCAGCGCCGTCGTGAGATAGGGGCCCGGCAGGAACCAGGAGAGATCGACGACCTTCAGACCTTCGAGCTTCATGTGCGTTTGCCCAATAGCGAATCGTTGTCGGCGCCGAGGGCCGAGCAGGCGGCCTGGGCCGGCCGCTCGCCGTCGATGCGGAGGGGATTGGCGATGACGCGCAGGCTGCCCTTCACCGGATGCGGCACGGCCGCGACCATGCCGGCACTGCGCGCGAAGCCGCTGTCGAGCGCCTGATCGAGCCGATGAACCGGGGCGGCGGGCAACAGGCCGTTGAACGCCGTCAGCCATTCGGCCGTCGTGCGCGTGCGGAAGGTCGGATCGAGCGCATCCGTCAGCGCCGCGCGATTGACGGCGCGCGTGTTGGGATCGGCGAAGCGCGCATCGCCTGTAAGGTCCTCGCGGCCCATGACCTGCACCAGCGACAGCCAGAACTTCTGGGTCATGCACATGATGAAGATCCAGCCGTCCTTGGTGGGGAAGGTCTGGACGGGGGCCAGCGACAGGTGGGCGCTGCGCGGCACGCGCGGCGAGACGTCGCCTTCGTTGAGATACCAGATGCCGGGATAGGTGAGCTGGTGCATGGCGACGTCGTACAGGCAGGTCTCGACGTCGCAGCCCTTTCCCGTCGTCCTGGCGCGCAACAGGCAGGCCAGGAGGCCGACCGTGCCGGTGAGGCCGCTCATGCTGTCGATCAGCGAGACGCCGACGCGGGTCGGCGCTCCCGCGGGATCGCCGGTCAGTTCCATCAGCCCGGCCTCGGCCTGCATCAGGAAGTCGTAGCCCGGCCAGTCGGCGCGCTCGCCCGAGCGGCCGTAGGCCGAGATATGCAGGCAGACGATCGCGGGCTTCAGGTGCTTCAGGCTGGCATAGTCGATGCCGAGCCTGCCGGGCTGCGTGCCGCGCAGATTGTTGACCACGCAGTCGGCGCCCTTGACCAGCGTCTCGAACTGGCGGCGGCCGTCGGCCGCCTTGATATCGAGGGTCACGCTCTTCTTGCCGAGGTTCCAGGCCTGGAAATATTCGCTGTCGGCGTCGCCCAGCCTGTGCGGCCCGACATGGCGCGAGGGGTCGCCCTCGGGCGCCTCGACCTTGACCACCTCGGCGCCCAGCTCGGCCAGAAACATCGTGCCGTAGGGACCGGCCCCGAACTGCTCCAGCGTGAGGACGCGAATTCCCGTGAGCGGTTTGGCGCTCATGACTCGGCGTGCCGCTTGATCCACTGGCGGGCGATGATGATGCGCTGCATCTCGTTGGTGCCCTCGCCGATGCAGGTGAGCGGCGCGTCGCGGTAGAGCCGCTCGATGTCGTATTCCTTGGAATAGCCGTAGGCGCCGTGGATGCGCATGCTCTCGATGCTGTTCTCCAGCGCCGCCTCGGACGAAAAATACTTTGCCATGCCGGCCTCGAGATCGCAGCGCTCGCCGCGGTCGAATGCGTCGGCAGCGTCGAGCGTGAGCAGGCGCGCGGCGCGGGCGCGCGTCGCCATCTCGCCGAGCTTGAGCTGGATCGCCTGGTGCTCGCAGATCGGCTTGCCGAAGGTCCTGCGGATCTGCGAGTAGCTGGTGGCGAGTTTCAGCGCCCCCTCGGCGATGCCGACGCCGCGGGCCGCGACATTGATGCGCCCGAGCTCCAGCCCGCCTGCGACCTGGGTGAAGCCGCGGCCCTCGACCTCGCCGATCAGGTGATCGGCCGGCACGCGATAATCCTCGAAGATCAGCTCTCCGGAATCGATCGAGTGGTAGCCGAGCTTCTCGAGCTTGCGGCCGACGCGGAAGCCCGGGCCCTTGGGGGCGATGAACAGGCTCATGCCCGAATAGCGCGGCGAGGCGTCCGGGTTGGTCTTGACCAGGAGCGCGAAGCAGGAGCCCTCGATGCCGTTGGAGATCCAGGTCTTGGTGCCGTTCAGCACGTAGTGATCGCCCTCGCGCCGCGCCGTCAGCCGGATCGCCTGCAGGTCGGTGCCGGCATCGGGCTCGGTCAGCGCCAAGCCGCCGCGCACCTCGCCCGAGGCGAGCTTCGGCAGCCAATGGCGGCGCTGCGGCTCGGTGCCGAACTTCTCGATGGCCAGGGCCAGCATCAGGTGGGAGTTGAAGATGCCGGTCAGCGCCATCCATACCGACGAGATCTTCATGACGATCTCGGCATAGGTACGCGCCGGCAGGCCGAGGCCGCCATACTCCTGGCTGACGGTTGCGCCGAACAGGCCGAGCTCCTTCATCTGCTCGACCAGCTCGGCCGGCCAGCGATCGGCATGGTCGAACTCCTTGACGCGCGGCGCCACCTCGCGCTCGACCCAGCGGTCGATGGTGGCGAAGAGCTGGGCCTCGTCGGCCTTGTCGATGATGTTCCCTGGCGTATTCACGGCGATCCTCCCGTCGATCCATCATGCCCGATGGAAGCCGATGGACAAGGCCGCGAGGCCTCAGGTCGAAATGGCGTGTGTCTCAGGGCTCGAGCAGGGCGCGGATGTATCGTTCGAGCGCGGCGTGATCGTAGGGCTTGGCGAGGATCGGACCCTGCTCGGTCGCTTCCTTGGCCGTGCGCGGCCCGCCGGAGGTCAGGATGACCTGGAGCCGCGGCCGCTCGCGGCGCACCCACTGCGCCAAGCCGAAGCCGTCCATGCTGCCCGGCATGTTGACATCGGAGAACACGATGTCGACGTGGACCTCGGACTTCAGGACGCGGATCGCCTCGTCGGCGCCGGTCGCCTCGATCACGTTGAAGCCGCTGTCGCGCAGGTAGGCGGAGGCGATGTGGCGCACCAGCACGTCGTCTTCGACGACCAGGATCGTGGGAGGCGGTGCCGGAACCGGCTCGTCCAAGGTGTTGCGCCTCGCGTTCATTCGATCAGTAACGCCATCGATCGGTTTTTGTTCCGCGATCCGTCGCCCGCCCCTGGAAGGGGGTACACTCGTCATGCATCATCGGCCGGGGAGCGTTCAAGAGGGAATGCCATGAAGAGGCGCCAATTCACCGCCGCCCTGGGTGTGCTGCCGCTGACCGGCCCGGCCTTCGGCCAGGGCAACGACTGGCCGCAACGCACCGTGCGCGTCGTCTGCCCGTTCACACCCGGCGGCTCGCAGGACAATATCGCCCGCAGGCTGAGCGCCAAGCTGCAGGACTATCTCGGTCAGTCCTTCGTCATCGACAATCGCAGCGGCGCCGGCGGCTCGATCGCGGCCGACAATGTCGCCAAGTCGCCGCCCGACGGCTATGCGATGCTGCTGGGCGGCATCGCCAGCCACGCCGTGGCGCCCAATCTCTACGCCAGGCTGCCCTACAACCCCTTCACCGATCTCGAGACGGTGGCCTGGATCGGCACCCAGCCCAACATGCTGTGCTGCCACCCCAGCTTTCCGCACGACACGGTCACCAAGCTGATCGCCGCGTCCAAGGCCGAGCCCGGCAAGTACCAGTACGGCTCTTCGGGTGTCGGCGCCTCGCCGTCGCTCACCATGGAGCTCCTGAAGCAGAAGACCGGCGCCGACCTCACCCTGATCAGCTACCGCGGCGCGTCAGCGGCGGCGGCGGACGTGCTGGCCGGCCATGTGCCGCTCTGCATCGCCAACATCGATTCGCTGATGGGTCAGGTGAGCTCGGGCAAGCTCAAGCCGGTCGCCACGACCGGCGCCAAACGCGCGACGGTCGCACCGGAGACGCCGACGCTGGTCGAGAGCGTTCCCGACCTCGTGGTCACGTCGTGGTCGATCTGGGCGGTGCCGGCGGGCACGCCGGCCACGATCAAGGACAAGCTGCGGGCCGCCACCGAGCGCGCCCTGCAGGATGCCGAGGTGATCGCCAGCATGCGACAGGGCGGCTTCGAGCCCGGCGGAAACATGCCGATCCCCGAGGTCGACGCCTTCATCAAGGCCGAGCACAAGCGCTGGGGCGAGGTTATACGTGCCGCGGGCATCAAGCCGGAGTAGGCCGCTCGTCCCCGACCTCTTGGCGTCGGGCCTCGACCTGGTGTTCTGCGGCACGGCGCCCAGCCCGGCTTCGTTCAAGGCGCGCGCCTACTATGCCAATCCCGGCAACGCATTCTGGCCGACCCTGCACGCGGTCGGCCTGACGCCCGAGCGGCTGGCGCCGCAGCGCTATCCCGAGCTCCTGACGCTCGGCATCGGACTGACGGACCTCAACAAGACCGAGTATGGTTCGGACCACGAGCTCAGCCCCGATGCGATGGACGCCGCCGCCCTGCACACCAAGCTGCGCCGCTTCCGGCCCGCCGCGATCGCCTTCACCAGCAAGCATGCGGCGTCGCTGGCGCTCGGCATGAAGTCGCCGGCCTACGGGCGACAGGCCGAGCCGATCGAAGGCGCGGTGGCGTTCGTGCTGGCCTCGCCGTCGGGCCGCGCACGCTCGTTCTGGACCCTGGCTCCGTGGCGCGAGGTGGCGGCCTTCGTGATGGAGCGTCGGTTGACGCGCGAGCGCGCGGCATGAGACGGCGCGCCCTGCTCGGTGGAGCACTCGCCGTCCCCCTGGCGATGCCCGCCATCGTGCGCGCGCAGGAGACGACCGCGACGCTGACGGACCTGGCGCGGCGCGCCACGATCTATCTCTTCCCGGTCTACGAGATGTACCGCACGCGCTGGCAGGCCACGGTCAACGAGGGCAATCCACTGCGCCAGCGGCTCAATCGCTTCCGTCACATCGCCCAGCTGGCCGACCATCGCGCGCGGGCGGTGACGACCCCCAACAACGACACCTTCTATTCGTCGGCGTGGCTCGACCTCTCGATCGAGCCGATGTTCCTCACCGTGCCACCGGTGGGCGACCTCTATTACAGCTACGCCTTCATGGACATGTTCACCAACAACTTCGCCTATGTCAGCCATCGGCTGCATGGCGGGGTCCCACCGACGCACATGATCGTCGGTCCGGCCTGGACGGGCGATCCGCCGTCTGACGTGAAGCTCATACGCGCGCCCACCAACCCGGCGTGGCTGCTGGGACGCATCCTGGTCGACGGGCCGGAGGAGTTTGACCGCGTGCGCATCCTGCAGGCGCGCGTGCTGCTCGAGACGCCGGACCAGCGCAACGAGCGGCGCATCCTCGAGACGCGCGAACTGATGCGCCAACGCACCGTAGCGCCGGCCGAGCCGGTGGCCGATTGGCCGGCGCCAAATCCCACCGATCCGTTCGATCTGTTCGAGGTGACGATGCGCGCGCTGGGCGAGAGCCCATTGTCGGAGCGCGATCGCGCGATGTTCGAGAGTCTGGCGCCGTTGAAGCTGAGGCCTGGCCGCAAGTTCGACGGGCGCGCCTTCAACGAGGCCGAGCGCCGCGCCGTCCAAGCCGGCATCGAGCAGGGCCGCGCCGAGATCCGCGCCGCCGGCAGCCGCTACGGCAGGACGGTCGACGGCTGGACCTACGGCGAACGCCATCTCGGCAATTTCGGCGAGGACTATCTCTATCGCGCATACGTGGCGCTCACCGGGCTGGCGGCACTCGAGCCCGCCGAGGCGATCTATCTCGCCTGCGGCATCGATTCGAACGGCGACCCGCTGTCCGGCGCGAACGCCTATCGCCTCACCTTCCCGGCCGACAGACTGCCGCCGGCACGCGCCTTCTGGTCGCTCGCCATGTACGAGGTGACGCCGGAGGGTCGTGCCTTCTTCATCGACAATCCGATCGGCCGCTATTCCATCGGCGATCGCACACCCGGCCTGCAGAAATCTGCCGACGGTTCGCTCACGATCTACCTGCAGCGCGAACGGCCGGACAGCGAACGTGCGGCCAATTGGCTACCCGCTCCCAGCGGGCCGATGCGGCTGGTGCTGCGGGCCTACGAGCCCGAGGAATCGCTGATCGAGGGCCACTATCGCGCACCCGGCGTGCAACGCAACTCTCCGTCGTGAGTGGCGTTAGGGTCCGAATAATCTTTTCGGAGACCGACATGCCCGATATCTCTCGCCGCTCCCTCGCAGCGGGGGTCGGCCTGCTGGCCGGCGCCGCGGCCGTGCCCGCGACCGCGCAGCAGCTGCTCGCCGTCGCGAATGCGGCCAAGTTCCGCGCTCAGCCGCTCACCTTCAATCCCGACAAGGTCAAGTGGCTGTCGGCCCAGTCGATCACCGAGCATCACGCGATCTACGCCGAGAGCGTCAATCGCCTGAATGCCATAACCGAGCAGCTCGCGCAGATGGATTTCGCCAAGGTCGAGCCGGGCGAGGTCGGCGAGCTCAAGCGCGAGCAGCAGGCCGTCTACAATTCCTCGTTGTTGCACGAGCTCTACTTCGAATGCATCGGCGACGCGCCGACCAGCCCATCGGGCGTATTCGCCCAGGCGATCAGCCGTGACTTCGCGAGCTTCGATCGCTGGAAGGCGGAGTTCGCCGCCATGGGCAAGTCGGCGATCGACGGCAAGGGCATGGTGATCCTGGCCTACACGCCGCGCGACAAGCGACTGATCAATCACCTCGCCGCCGATCACTCTGCCGGCCCGGTGGGCTGCGTGCCGCTGATCGTGCTCGACATGTACGAGCATGCCTACAAGGCCGACTATGGCAGCGATCCCGCCAAGTACGTCGACAGCTTCGCGCAGATGGTCCGCTGGGTCACACCCGAGTGGTTGTATCGAGAAGCGATCAGGGTGTGATCATTGGACTGCGGGCCTCCAGGCCCGCGGTCCAATGAGCTAAGCGCCGGGCTGCACGCGGCGCGATTCTTCTTCGGCCTTGGCTTCGATGGCTTCCATGTCGTCGTCGCTCAAGCCGAAGTGATGACCGATCTCATGGATCAGCACGTGGCGCACGATGTGCGGCAGGTCCTCACCCGATTCGCACCAGTAATCGAGGATCGGCCGGCGATAGAGGAAGATGCGGTCGATATCGTTGGCGACGTGGCCCGCGCCACGCTCCATCATCGACACACCCTGGTAGAGGCCGAGCAGGTCGAACGGCGTGTCGAGGTCCATTTCCTTCTCGATCTCGTCCGACGGGAAGTCGTCGACCTGAATGCGCACGTTGCCGACATGCCGCCGGAACTCCTCGGGAATCGTCGCCAGCGCCTCGGCGGCGATCGCCTCGAAGTCCTCCAAGGTGGGCGCCGTGCCGAAGCAGGGCGTGCGCCGCGGATTGGTGAAGACCGGCATGACTCCCCCATATAGGACCACGGCGCGCCCGCCAAGAGGCGATGGGGGACGAATCTGTGGCGGGACCGATGGCCTTTGGCGCGAGAATCGCATGGTCGCCTTCCCGGTCAATACGCACTAAGCTCACTGCCCAAGCATGTTGCAGTTCCTCGTTCGCCGTCTGATCGTGGCGATTCTCGTGGCCGCTACGGTCATGACGCTGGCCTTCATCCTGACGCGCCTGTCCGGCGACCTCGCGATCTCGATCGCCGGTCCCAACGCCACGCAGGCCGATGTCGAGGCCGTGCGCAAGGCCTACGGTCTCGACCGGCCGCTCACCGCGCAGTTCTTCGATTGGGCCGGCCGCGCGGTGACAGGCGACCTGGGCGAGAGCTACTTCTTCAAGACCAAGGTCTCCAACCTCATCGCCGAGCGCATGCCGATCACCGTCACGCTAGGGCTCACCGGCCTCGTGATCGCGCTCGCGGTCTCCCTGCCGCTCGGCATCCTGGCGGCGGTACGCGAGAACACCGCGTTCGACCGCACCGTCCAGATAGTGGCCTTGCTCGGCCAGGCCATGCCGTCGTTCTGGCTCGGCCTGATCCTGATGATTACGTTCGGGCTGCAGCTCGGCTGGCTGCCGATCTCGGGCACCGGCTCGTGGCAACACTACGTGATGCCGGGCATCGTGCTCGCCTTCTCGGCGATCCCTGCCCTGACGCGACTGACCCGCGCCGGCATGATCCAGGCGATGGGCTCGGACTACATTCGGACGGCGCGCGCCAAGGGCCTGTCGCGCGCCGCGATCCTGCTGAAGCACGCGCTGCGCAACGCCGCCATCCCGGTGGTGGCGATCGCCGCCGTTCAACTCGGCTTCATGCTCGGCGGCTCGATCGTGATCGAGCAGGTCTTCGCCCTGCACGGCGTGGGCTTCCTGGCCTGGGAATCGATCGGCAAGAACGACTTCCCCGTCGTGCAGGCGGTCGTCCTGGTGCTGGCGGTGATCTACGTGGCGCTCACCATGGTGGCCGACCTGATGAATGCCGTGCTCGATCCCAGGCTGCGCGGGCCATGAGTACGGGGCCATGAGCGTCGTCTCGGTCACGGCCGGCCCCAAACGCGGCTGGAAGAGCCTCAGCACCTGGATCGGCGCGGTGATCGTGGGCATTGCCGCGATCTGCGCCATCTTCGCTCCGCTGCTCGTGCCGCACGATCCCTTCACCCAGGATCTGAGCAAGCGCCTGCTGCCGCCCTTCTGGATGGCCGGCACCAATCCCGACCATCTCCTCGGCACCGACCAGCTCGGCCGCGACTATCTCTCGCGCCTGATCTGGGGCTGCCGCATCTCGATGGTGATCGGCATCACCGTGACCGTGGTATCCGGCGTGATCGGCATCGCGCTCGGCGTCCTGGGCGGCTTTCTCGGCGGCCGGGTCGACGATGCGGTGCTGTTCGCGATCACGACGCGGCTTTCCATCCCGGTCGTGCTGGTGGCGCTGGCCGTCGTCGGCCTGCTCGGCAGCTCGATGGCCCTGCTGGTGCTGACGCTGGGCCTGCTGCTGTGGGACCGCTTCGCCGTGGTGGCGCGCTCGACCACCATGCAGGTGCGCAACCTCGACTTCGTCGCCGCCGCCTGGTGCGCCGGCTGCTCCCGCTTTCGCATCCTGGCGGGCGAGGTGCTGCCCAATATCGCCAGTCACCTCGTGGTCGTGGCGACGCTCGAAATCGCGCTCGCCATCCTGCTCGAGGCGGCGCTGTCCTTCCTCGGGCTCGGCGTGCCGCCGCCGCTACCGTCGTGGGGCCTGATGATCGCGGAGGCCAAGGACTACATGTTCTTCAGCCCGTGGGTGATCGTGATCCCCGGCGTGGCGCTTTTCGTTCTGGTGCTGGGCATCAACCTGCTGGGCGATGGCCTGCGCGACCTGTTCGGCGCGAGGTCCGATCCGTGAGGTCCGATCAATGAGCGCCCTGCTGGAGGTCGAGCAGCTCGAAGTGAGTTTCGGCGGGCGCGTGTCGGCGGTGCGCGGCGCCTCGGTCACGGTCGAGCGCGGCGAGACCCATTGCCTGGTGGGCGAATCGGGCTGCGGAAAGTCGGTGACCGCGCTGGCCGTCATGAACCTTCTGGCCCGCGGCGCACGACGCTCGGCCAAGCGGCTTGCCTTCGAAGGCCAGGACCTTCTGGGCCTCGGCGAGGCCGCCATGGCGCGTCTACGCGGCAACGCCATGGCCATGATCTTCCAGGAGCCGATGACCAGCCTCAATCCCGCCTACACCGTCGGCTCGCAGATGACCGAGGTGTTGCGTCGGCACAAGAAGACGACGCAACGCGCCGCCACCGACCGCGCCGCCGACCTGCTGGCACGCGTCGGCATCACGGCACCCGGCCTCAGGCTCGGTCAGTTTCCGCACCAGCTTTCGGGCGGCCTGCGGCAGCGTGTGATGATCGCCATGGCGCTGATGTGCGACCCCAAGCTCCTGATCGCCGACGAGCCGACCACGGCGCTCGACGTCACCGTCCAGGCGCAGATCCTGCGCCTGCTGGCGGGCCTGCAGCGCGATCTCGGGCTCGGCATGCTGTTGATCACGCACGATCTCGGCATCGTGGCCCGCGTCGCCCATCGCGTGTCAGTGATGTATGCCGGCGAAGTGGTCGAGAGCGCGCCGACCGCCGAGCTGTTCGCCAACCCCAAGCATCCCTACACGAAGGGCCTGCTGCGCTGCGTGCCGGTGCCGGGCAAGATCAAGCGCGACGAGCCGCTGGGCTCGATACCCGGCACGGTGCCGCGCATCGGGCCCGGCTTCGAAGGCTGCGCCTTCCGCGAGCGCTGCGACTTCGCCGACGCGACCTGCGCCCACATCGTGCCGCGCCATGCCGCCGGCGCCGGCCACGACTTCCTCTGCCGGTTGCCGGCATGAACGCGGCCATCGAGGTCAAGGCGGTCCGCAGGACCTTCCGCGTCAAAGGCGGGCTTTTCGGCGCCGACCGTCACGTCGTGGCGGTCGACGACGTCTCTTTCGCCGTGCCGCCGGGCGGCGTCCTGGGCGTCGTGGGTGAATCGGGCTGCGGCAAGTCCACCCTGGCCCGCCTGATCCTGGGCCTGCTCGAGCCGACGGCGGGCGACATCGCGGTCGAAGGCCAGCGCGTGATCGCCATGGGCCGCCGCGCCCGCGCGCGGCTGATCCAGCCGGTGTTCCAGGATCCCTTCGCCTCGCTCAATCCGCTGACCCGCGTACGCGACATCGTCGCCATGCCGCTCAAGGCGCAGGGCGACATCGCGGGCGGCGAGATCGCCAAGCGCGTCGACGAGATGCTGGCGCGCGTGGGCCTGAGCGCCGAGATGGGGCGCCGCCTGCCGACCGAGCTGTCGGGCGGTCAGCGCCAGAGGGTCGCCATCGCCCGCGCCCTCGTCCTCAGGCCGCGCATCGTCGTGTGCGACGAGCCGACCAGCGCCCTCGACGTCTCGGTGCAGGCGCAGATCCTCAACCTTCTGGCCGAGCTGCGCCGCGACCTCGGCCTTACCTATCTCTTCATCAGTCACAACCTCGCCGTCGTCGAGCACGTCGCGAGCGAAGTGGCGGTCATGTTTCTCGGCCGCTTCGTCGAGCGCGCGCCGACAGAGAGACTGTTCCGGCAGCCCGAGCATCCCTACACCAGGGCCTTGCTCGCCTCGGTGCTGACACCCGAACCGGGACTGGGCGTGCCCGATGTCGGCCTGGGCGACACGCTGCCCGATCCCGCCAACATCCCGCCGGGCTGCCGTTTCCATCCGCGCTGCCCGATCGCCGAACCGCGCTGTTCGGCCGAGACGCCGCCCTGGAACCCGCGGCCTGCCGGCGGCGTCGAATGCCTGCTGCTCTGACAATTGCCATCATCGGCGCCGGCATGGGCGGGCTGGCCTCGGCCGCGTCATTGCGCAGGGCCGGCCACACGGTCGCCGTCTACGAACAGGCCCATCAGCTCACGCGGCTCGGCGCCGGCATCCAGATCGGCTGCAACGCCATGCATGTGCTGCGCGGCCTCGGGCTCGAGCAGCATCTGCGCGCCGAGACTTTCTATCCCCGTTCGTGGAACAACCGCGACTGGCGCACCGGCGAAGTCCTGTTCGACATGCTGTTCGGCCGGTCGGCCGAGGACAAGTACGGCGCGCCGTATCTTCTTGCCCATCGCGGCGACCTGCATGCGGCGCTGGCCAGCATCGTGCCGGACAAGCTGATCCATCTCGATCACAAGCTCGAGGACCTCGACCAGACCCGAGACGGCGTGCGGCTCGCCTTCGCCAACGGCCGGGCCGTTACCGCCGATGCCGTCGTCGCCGCCGACGGCGTGAACTCGGTGGCGCGCACCATCCTGTTCGGCGAGGAGGAGCCACGTTTCACCGGCCGCATCGCCTATCGCACGGTTTATCCGGCGGCGCGCCTCGACGGCTTCGACATGGGCGACTGCACCAAGTGGTGGGGCGAGGATCGCCACATCGTCATGTATCCGGTGAAGCCCGATCGCAGCGAGGTGTACTTCGTCACCAGCCAGCCCGAGCCGGGCTTCAATCTCGAATCCTGGTCCACCAAGGGCGACGTGAACGTCCTGCGTGCGTCGTTCGAAGGGTTTCACCCCGACGTGAAGCGCGTGCTGGCGGCCTGTCCCGACGTGCACAAGCGGCCGCTGGTCGAGCGCGATCCGCTGGAGCGCTGGGTCGACGGCAAGGTCGCTTTGTTGGGCGACGCCTGCCATCCCATGACGCCCTACATGGCGCAGGGCGCGGCGATGGCGATCGAGGACGCCGCGATCCTGTCGCGCTGCCTCGCGGGCGTCGAGCGCGACGGCATTGCCGCCGCGCTGGAGCGCTATGAACTCAACCGCAAGCCGCGGACCGCGAAGATGCAGCTCACCTCGCGAACCAACAGCTGGGGCAAGGGCGTCACAGACACCGACTGGGTGTACGGCTACAACGCCTGGACCGCCCCGCTCGCATAGTCTTCCGGACCGCCGACTACTTCCACTTCGCCAGATAGAAGCGCGGCAGCTCGTCGGGATAGGTCTTGAACTCGAGCTGCTTCGTGAACGCGTAGGCGTTCACGTAAGTGAACAGCGCCAGCCAGTAGGCCTTCTCGGTCATCAGCTTGACCGCCGCCGAATAGGCTTTCTTGCGCGCCGCCGGGTCGGACGTGTTGCCGCCCTCGGCGACCAGCGCCTCGAGCTCGGGATCGCGACTGTAGTTGTCGTTGGCGTCCTTGCCGTACATCACCGGGAAGATCGCCGAGACGTCGTTGATCGAGTAGCTGCCCCATGAGCCGTGATAGAGCTGGGCCTCACCGCGCCACGCCTTCTGGATCGCCGGCGCCACCTGCATCTGGTTGATCTTGGCACGAATGCCGACCGCCTGGAGATAGTTCTGGATTGCCGCCGTCCACGACGTCACCGGCACGTAGGTCAGCAGCTCGATATCGAAGCCGTTGGGGAAGCCCGCTTCGGCGAGCAGAGCCTTGGCCTTGGCCGGGTCGTAGGCATACTTTACCGCGGCGTCGGCGTCGCAGCCGAACTGGGTGGGGAAGCATGGCGCCTGCGGCACGCGACTGCCGCCCTGGACCAGCTTGTCGGCCATCTCCTGGCGGTTGATGGCATGCCAGATCGCCTGGCGCACCTTCATGTTGGTGAGCGGATTGTCCTTGCCCGAACGGCCGGCGGCGTCGATCGAGAGATAGCCGATGCGCATCGACTCCTGCTGTGTCGCCTGCAGGTGCGGCATCTTGTTGATGTTGGCGAGTTGGTCGGGATTGAAGTTCCACACCCAGTCGGCGCGCTGGGCCAGGAGCTCGGTCACCGCGGTGGTTACGTCGGGCACGAAGCGCACGTGCAGGGTCTTGATCGCCGGCTTGCCCTTGGGCGAGCCTGCCCAGTAGTCGTCGAAGCGCTCGAAGACGACTTCCTTGCCCTGCTCGTTCTTGACGATCTTGTAGGGGCCGGCGCCGACCGGCTTGGCGGCGAAGCCCTCGGGCCCGACCTTCTCGCGGTAGGCCTTGGGATGGATCGGCGTCACCATGGCGAGATATTCCAGCGCCGCCGGCGTCGGCCTCTTCATCTTGATGCGCACCGTCCAATCCCCGGTCTTCTCGGCCTTGTCGATCCAGGCGTAGTTCGACGGCGTCGCAACCTTGCTCTCGGGATTGGCCGCCATGTTGATGGTGTAGACCACGTCGTCGGGGGTGAGCGTGCTGCCATCGTGGAACTTCACGCCCTGGCGGATGGTGAGGTCGAGCGAGTTGTCCTCGGCGAACTTCCAGTCGGTGGCGAGTGCCGGCTTGATCTCGAAGGTCGCCGGATCGCGATGGACCAGCATGTCCCACGCCTGATGCGCCAGGATCAGACCGGTGCGCTGGCTATTGAAGTACATGTCGACGTTGGGCACCGCGTCCTGGAACAGGATACGCAAGGTATCGGCGCCTTTTTGGGCAAAGGCGGGCGGCGCCAGCGCCATGGCGGCAGCGGCGATGAATGCAGTACGTCGAAGCAATTTCACTGAAGCCTCCTGAAGCAGGTGCGGAGCCTAGGCCGCTGCTCGCGAATGAGGCAAGCTTCACGCCATATCAGGAGGTGACACAATGACTACCAAGCTCGCCGGAGCCGCCCGCGTCGAAGCCCTCGCGTCCCTGCCGAAATGGCAAGAAGTTCCGGGCCGCGATGCCATCAAGCGCAGCCTGAAGTTCGCAGATTTCAACGAGGCTTGGGCATTCATGACCAGGGTGGCCCTGGCTGCCGAAAAAGCCGACCACCACCCGGAGTGGTCCAACGTCTACAGCAACGTCGAGATCGTGCTGTCGACGCACGATGCCGGGGGATTGAGCGAGAAGGACGTGGCGCTGGCGAGGTTCGTCGATTCCTTGAGGTGAGCCGGCGTACGACCTCTACATCTAGTCGGCCGATACGGATCCGCTGGAGTCGACTGTCAGCATGACAGTCGTCTTGCCGCGCAGGCCACTGGCATGCCAAACGCCGTTGGTGCCCTTGCGAAGCAGCTTCACGCTCTTATAGCCGTCGGCCTCGATGGCGGCGCGGGCGGCGCTCTCGCCCGCGACATCGCCCACGGCGTCCGCTACTGTTTCAGCAGGTTTCTCTGCCGGTTTCGCCTCGGTTGCCGTTTCCTCGACGGGAGGCAGGTTAGCGGGCGGCCGAGGCTTCATTTGGAACGGTACCGGCGCCTGCTGCGCCTCGGCGGTGGCCTTGTGCGCAGTCTGTGACGACGCGACCTTTGCCGGAGTGGTGGGCGCCAAGACAGGCGTCGCAGGAGTTGTAGCTGCCAGTGCAGGCTGGGCGCGCATCTTGTTGTCGACCCTGCCCTCGTTACTTTTGGCGACGGCTGGCGGCGCCAGGGTTTCAGCCCGCGCCTGTGGTGCTTGCCGTGTCGGTGACGGCGAGGTCACATCTCGAGGCGACGTCGTCAGCAGGTTAGCGCTGGCGACACCAGCCACCGTCATCATGAGAGTTGCCACGAGAATTCCGCGCTTCATTGCCCAAGGCTCCGCACCACCAACGAGACAAGAACGACGCCACGCCTCAAGCGTTGCGCAAGGACGTGGCGCAATCGGGGCAGCGCGGGACGAACCAGACGAATCCGATCGACAGTGGCCTTCCCGCCACACTGCCGGTCAGGGCTCGTTGGGCGCGCAGCGGCTGCCGAAGACGCAGGCCCAGGCACGGGTGAACTCCGCGCCCAGCAGGAAAATCTGCGCCGAGTAGAAGATCCAGACCAGCAGCACGATCAACGCGCCGGCCGCCCCGAAGCTCGAGGCGATGTCGCTTTGCCCGATATAGAGCGCGATCAGGTACTTGCCGGCGGCGAACAAAAGCGTGGCGCAGACCGCACCGACGATGACGTCATGCCAAGCGATCGGCGTATCGGGCAGCACCTTGTACATGGCCGCGAAGAGGGCGGAGATCAGCACGATCGACAGGAGGAAATCGAGTGCGGCAAGGCCCACTTCAAGCACGGGGAAAATTCCGTGCAGAAAGGTCAGCAGGGCCGTGAGGGCGGCGCTGACGGCCAGCGACACCATGAGCACGAAGCCGAAGGCAACGACCAGGCCGAGGCTGGCGATCCTGGCCCGTACCAGGCGCGACACGGTGGATCGGCGCGACTTGGCGTTCCACACGGTGTTCAGGGACGACTGGACCTCGCCAAACACACCGGTCGTCGCAAGCAGGATGGCAATCAGGCCGATCACCGTGGCCCAGGTGCCGCTCATGCGGTCGGACGCGCTGCGTATCATGGCCTGCAGCGCCTCGGCCGTTGCCTGCCCCATCAAACCGCTGAGTTGGTCGACGATGGCGCCTTGCGCGGCGTCTTGGCCGAAGGCCAGCCCGGCTACCGCGATCATGACCAGCAATGTCGGCGCAACGGAGAACAACGTGAAGTAGGCAATCGAGGCGGCACGGCTCCAGCCATCGTCCGAGACGAAGCCCTCGCCCGTCATCCGCAGCAGCAGCCAGACCTTGCCAGGCAGGGTTCGCCTGCTCCCAGCGGCCGACGGCGCGACCATTGCCACTGCTCCCGCAGGCGCGCGCGGCGGGGCGGCGGCGGGCCGACCGCGCCTTGGCGCGACGGTCGCCATTGGCCCGACGCCGGCGTACCGGAGCCGGCTTGCGCCATAGTTCGACCAGCGGCCCGGCGACTCCATAGACCGGATCCTGGCGCGGCATCTTGACCTTCGCGATCGAGGCCAGGGCGTCGGCGTAGTCGATCTCGTCGGGCCGCGGCTCGTCATAACGGCCGCCGCCCGGATAGGCGCCGACCACCAAGAGATCATCACTGCTCGTGATTCGGCGATGGCCGATGCCGGCCGGCAGCACCGCAACGTCGCCGGTGTTCAGAGTGAGTGTGCGGCCGCGGCGGCCGCCGAACTCGATCGTTACCTTGCCGCGAGCGAAGCCCAGCACCTCGTGGGTCGCCGAGTGGAAGTGCAGGAAATCGTAGATGCCGTCACGCCATGCCTCGCGCCAGCCATGGCGGGCGAAGGTCTCCTCGAGCACGGCAGCCGGATCACACGCCTCGTCGAGCCGCAGCGCGCCGCGATAGACGACCAGCGGCAGGCGATTGTTGGGGGTCTCACCGTCCTCGCGAAAGCGAAAGAGCTGGGGAACGCGCGACTGGGTCAGGCGGGCAAGCTCGCGCCGCCCGGGCCGGCCGAAGCCGGTCAGCTTCTCGACGATGCGTTTCAACTCTTCGACGACGGGCATCAGGAACTCCTGGACTCCGGCAACGCTGCCGAAGCCGGGAGGCTCCCTGCCCTCACATCACCTATTTGGCGCCCGGCGGCACGATCTTCATGACGAAAGAAGTCGGCGCCTCGGTCGGGCCGAACGGGCCCGGTACCTTGTTGGCGACCGGCGGCACGCTACGCAGATAGGCCACGATGGCATCGACGTCCGGCTTCGTGAGATTGGCGAAAGCGTGCCACGGCATGATCGGCGCCAGCATGCGACCGTCGGGCCGCTCGCCCTTCTGGATAGCCCCGACGATCTGGGCGTCGGTCCAGTTGCCGAGCCCGGTCGCCCTGTCGGGTGTCAGATTGGGGCCGTGAAAGACGCCGAGCCCGGGCACTTCGAAGCCGACTTCCGAGCCGCCGAGAAAACGGCCCATATCGGGCTTGCCGAGGAAATAGCCTGGCGTATGGCAGTCGTGGCAACTCGCAATAGTGACCAGATACTTGCCGCGGGCAATGGCCGCGGGATCCGCGGCGATGGCCGGCATCAGAGATGCCGTCGCTAGCGCGGCGATAGCGGCAAGCACGGTGTATTTTGCCATGATCCTCCCCCGACAGGCATACCATAGAGCGAAGTCTCTTCGCCCCGCCAGGGTGGGTCATGAAAGACTTGGTGATATTCACCACCGGGTCCACGTCGGGAGATGCCACGTTTGCGTGTATGACGGCGGGCGCCTCCCCTTCGCGCTACCGCGAAGGGGAGGAGGAATACATCTACATCCCGCCACGGCGCTGGTCGGCCCCCTGGGTGTGCTCGCCGCCCGGTTGGGCAATCTGGCGCAACGCGTTGCCGACGCGCTGGCCGCGCTCGGCCTGGGCGATGTCGGCCAACGACAAGATGCCGACCAACCGCTTGCTGCGATTGAGCACCGGCAAGCGACGGACCTGCAGCTCGCCCATATTCTGGGCAACGTGTGCGCTGTCCTCGTCCTCGAAGCAGAACTTGACGTCCTCGCTCATCACCTCGCTCACCGGCGTCTTGGGGCCCTTGCCCTCGGCGACGGCACGCACGGCGATGTCGCGGTCGGTGATGGTGCCGATCAGCCGGTCGTCGTCGCCGACCGGGAGCAGGCCGGCGTCGATCGCCAGCATCATGCGGGCGACATCCTCGATGGTGTGGTCGGGACGGGCGATGCAGACGTCGCGCGTCATGATCTCGTTCACCTTCATTGCGGTCCTCCTGGGTGGTTGTGGTCAGAGCCCGAAGGGATAAGTCTCCGGCACCCCCGGGCGTTGCATGGTGGGTAGCGGTGTCACCGCTGACGTTCGGTCGAACCAGACATAGGCATCGAACTGGCCAGGCAGCTCGACCTCGGCATAGTGGCTCTGCAACTCGGTCTCGGGCCGGTAGATGACGCCGATGAAGCGCTCCAGCCTGGGGGCGCGCAGGCGGCGGCGCAGCTCGCCCGGTGTATCGAGATGCAGCACGGCGCGCGGCAAGCCTGCGATGTGGAACTGATGCTCGACACTGTCCCCGCGCGACGGTCGCACCTCCTTCACTTCCATCGGGCCGTCCCAGTCAGAGGCGGCGGCGACGGTGCCGGAGTCAGTGCCGAAACCGATCAGGGCGGCCTCCTCGCCGAAGCGAACGCGGCACAGTTCACCGAGGTTGAGCTCGCCCTTCACGCGGCCCATGTCGGTGAAGCGGGCGTCGCCGACGTGCGAATTGTGTGCCCACACGACAGCTTTCGCGCCCTCGCCGCGATGGGCGAGCAGGTGCTGGAGGGTGTCGAACATGTGGCGGTCGCGCAGGTTCCAGCTTTCCGCGCTGGCGTAGTACATGGCGCGATAGTATCGCTCGGCTGCGGCGGCCAAGCGGGCATTCTGCGCGGCATCGAAGAACTCCTCGTCGTCATGGCTGGCGTACTCCAGCCGCCTCGCCAGAAGATCGCGCAAGGCTGCCACCATATCCGACTCGCAGGCGCGATAGCGATCGCTCAGCACGGCGCGGCCGTAGACTGCGGGATCGTGCTGCCAAGGCGTGAGGCAACCGTAGCGCTCGCGCGCGATCTTCGCCGCCGCCGGGTCGACCGTGTCGAGATAGGCAAGCACTGCGGCGATCGAATCGGCCAAGCTGTAGATGTCGAGGCCGAAGAAGCCGGCGCGGTGCCTGCCTGCTTGCCGGTCGTTGTGGCCGCGCAGCCATTCGATGAAAGCCTCGACGTCGGTGTTGCGCCACATCCAGGTCGGGAAGCGGCGGAAAGCCGGTCGTGCCCCGGGCCGCGCCGGCAGGTGACGCACGTAGCGGTCGATCGTGAGCGCGTCGGGCCAATCAGCCTCGACCGCCACGAAGCTGAAGCCATGTCGTTCGATCAGGCGCTGCGTAATGGCCGCTCGCGCACGATGGAATTCCGATGTGCCGTGGCTCGCTTCGCCCAAGAGCACGACGCGACGGTCGGCAAAGCGGTCGAAGGCGCTGGCGAAACTCGGATCTTCGAGGTCGGGCAAGGGCTGCTCGGCGGCACGGATGAGCTGGTGCAGGCCGCTGATCGGCCGCGGTTCCTGGCGCGGTGCTCGTCGAAAATCCTTATGCTCTTCCGCCCAGCCCTGCTCGCCGATCAGCGGCACGAAGCGAACCGACTCGATCTCCTCTTCGTGCCACGTCTCGGGGCCGCTGCGCGTCAACCGGATCAGCCGCTGATGCGTCGGCGTCTCGCCGACCGGCATCACCAAGCGCCCCTCGACGGCGAGTTGGCCGCGCCAAGCCTCGGGCACGCGCGGCCCCCCGGCAGTCGCAATGATGGCGTCGAATGGCGCCTGATCCGGCCAGCCCAGCGTTCCGTCGCCCGTACGAACGTCGACATTGTCGTAGCCGAGCTGACGCAGACGCGTGCGAGCCAGTTCGGCGAGCGCGGGATGGCGCTCGATGGTGAACACGCGCTCTGCAAGTTCGCCCAGCACGGCGGCGGCGTACCCAGAGCCGGCGCCTATTTCGAGCACGCGGTCGCCTGGCCGGATGTCGGCCGCTTCGGCCATCCGGGCCACGATGTAGGGCTGCGAGATGGTCTGGCCTTCCTCGATGGGCAGCGGTGAATCTTCGTAGGCGAATTCCTGCATCGCTTCCGGCAGGAACGCCTCGCGCGGCACCTTCTCCATCGCCGCCAGCACCCGCCGGTCGCTGACGCCGCGCCCGGCGATCTGGCGCCGGACCATACGTCGGCGCGGATCGTTGATGGTGGCCATGACCGCCAAACGGTCCGCGCCGACGCGAGTTGCCGGAACCTGTGACCTATTTCGGGCGACTCGGGCTCTTCTCGAACATCTTGGGGTCGCCCGACTTGCCCTTGGCCTCCGCTGCCTTCAATTCCGCAGCTTCCTTGGAATCGAGAGCGCGTTTGGCCTCCTGCGCGGCCTCGTCGACCTTGCCTTTCTTCAGGAACCTGGCAGTCGCCTCGTTATAGGACTTGGTGCCGCTGTAGCTGCCTTCACCTTCGAGGCGATCGTCCTTCTTCGACTTGTCATCCATTCAACGCTCCTTGGGTTCGTGCAGCCAAGGAAACGTGTGCAATGGACCAAGGTTACCGACCGAGAAGACCGGTTTCCCCAAAATACCGTGCAACCCCCGGATGGAGCCGGTCGCCCGGAGCGGCAGCTACGGTATTCCTGGCCGTGGTGTCGACGAGTTGCGGCGGTGCGCCACCCTGCCGCTCCATTTCGTGCAATGCCTTGGCCAGGCGATACGCCACGGCGTCGTCGAGACCGGGACGCGCCAGCACGAAGCTCCAGGAGCCGACCGAGGGGATCGCTTCGTTCTGGCCGGGGAAACTGCCGGCCGCCTGCGTGACGGGCTTGAGAAACGCGTGCTTGTTGAGGATGGCCTTGATCTGCTCGGCGTCGGGCGCCACGAAGCGCGCGCCCTTCTCGCTCCTGGCAACCGTCGTGAAGCCCGGCCATCCGGTGCCGCCGCCCCACAAGGCCGCGACGCGACCGTCGAGCACCATGGCCGGACCGTCGCCCGCGCGCTCGAGATAGACAGGCTGAAAATCCCTGGCGGCGTCGAGGCCGACGCCGTCCATGGCATAGCGGCCGAGGATCACCAGGCCCGAGCCCTGCGCCCCCCACGCGATTGGCTTGCCCTTGAGATCAGCGATCGAGCGGTAGGGCGAATCGGCCCGCACCACGAACATGCCGGCGGTGGGATACATCGCCGTGATGATTTTCAGGTCGGCCGGCGGCCGGCCGATTCCCGCCAGCGCTTCGTGCACCACCTCGCCCTGCACCAGGGCGATGTCGAGCGTGCCGGCTTCAAGCCGCGGCACGTTCTCGGTGCTGCCCTTGGTGTTGATCGCTTCGATCTCCAGCCCGGGATCGGCGCGGCGCACGCCCTCGATGAAGGCGGCGCCATAGACCGGAAAGCCGCCGCCCGGCGTCGCGGTGCCGAGGACGATCTTCACGGGCTGCGCCTCAGCCGGCAGGGCGGCCAGGACAGCAGCAGCAAGAAGGAATTGTCTGCGACGAGGCATGGCATGTCAGTGGGCGTGATTGCAGCGATGGACTTCGACCGTCACGTGACTCAAGCTCGCAAGGTCGGCCAGACGCATCTTATAGTCTTCGACCGACAGCGGCGAATCCGACACCAGAGACACGATGGCGGCGTGATGGCCGGGACCGACGCGCCAGACATGCAGGTCGGCGATGCGGTCGTCGCCCTGTTCGAGACGCTTGCGGATTGCGGCGCCGAGCTCGGCATCAGGCGCGGCGTCGAGCAGCACGACGCCGGCGCCGCGGATCAGGCCCCACGACCAGTGTGCAATCACCAGAGCGCCGACGATGCCGATGGCGGGATCGAGCCAGGTCCAGCCATAGCCCCAGGCCGCCAGCAGGCCGGCGATCGCCAGTACCGACGTCAGCGCGTCGGCCATGACGTGGAAGAACGCGGCGCGCAGGTTATGGTCGTGCTCGTGATGATGGCGGTCGCCCTGAGCGTGATCGTGGTCGTGGCCCTGCCCATTCGCATGGCCATGATCGTGTCCGGCGCCCAGGATCCAGGCGCTCAGCAGGTTGACCACCAGGCCGACCGCGGCAATCGCGGTTGCCTCGGCGTAGTGGATGGGCACCGGCTGGAACACCCGCATCAGGGCTTCGTAGCCGATCAACAGGGCGATCAGGCCAGCAGGACGGCGCTGGCGAAACCCGCGAGATCGCCGAGCTTGCCGGTGCCGAAGGCAAAGCGCGGGTCGCGGGCATGGCGGCGGGCGAAGCGATAGGCGAAGGCGGCGATGGCGAGCGCACCGGCATGGGTCGACATGTGCCAGCCGTCCGCCAGCAGCGCCATCGAACCGAACAGGGTGCCGCCGGCGATCTCGGCCACCATCATCGTCGCCGTCAGGCCAACCACCAGCCAGGTGCGCCGCTCATTACGGTCGTGCGCGGCACCCAGGAAGACGTGATCGTGGCGCCAGTCGTCGAGCGTGTGACTATGCATGCAGTCTACTCTGGTTTGGCGTTGAAGTTGGCACGAAGGGGCATCAAGCGCTTCGATGAAGGGTCGGCTGCGGGGCTGCCAGCACCTTGTCGATCCGCCGGCCGTCGACATCGACGATCTCGAAGCGCCAGCCGCCGTACTGGAACGACTCTCCGATCCGCGGCAGACGACGCATGCGTCCCAAGGCGAATCCCGCCACGGTGTGATAATCGTGCGCCGGCGGCAGCGCGACGCCGAGGCGGTCGCCGAGCTCATCGATGGGGAAGGTGCCGTCGATCAACAGCGAGCCGTCGTCGCGCGGCACGATGCGCGGCCGCTCTTCCTCCGAGATGTCGGCAACGATCGTCTTCAGGATATCGCCTTCAGTGACGATGCCTTCGACGGTTCCGTGCTCGTCCGCGACCACGACCAGATTGAGAGATGACTGGCGAAGCTGTTCGACCGCCTCGAGGGCGCTGATCCGTTCACTGACGATCGGGACCTTCTCGACGAACCTCCAGACGGCGTCGAAATCCTGTTCCAGGAGAGCCACCAGCGCACGGCGCACCGGTAGCGCACCGACGACCTCATCGACGCCACCGTTGGCCGCCAGCAGGCGTTCGTGGCGGGCGTTGCGCAACGCCGCACGGACCTCCGCTTCGCCGCCATGCAGGTCGACCCATTCGAGGTCGGTCCGTGGCGTCATGATGCCGCGGACCGAGCGGTCGCCGAGCCTCATCACGCCATCGATCATCGAGCGCTCCTCCGGCTCGACCGATCCGGCCCGCTCGGCTTCCTGGACCAGGGTGCGGATCTCCTCGTCGGTGACCACCGATTGGGCCTCGCGGGCCTGCCCGAGCAGGCGCAGTCCCAACCGCGCCGACCGGTCGAGCAACCACACGATCGGCGCCGCAGCCGTCGCGACGATCTGCATGGGTCGGGCCACGACGACGGCAATGCGTTCGGCGTTGCGCATGCCAACCTGCTTGGGCACGAGCTCGCCAAACACGACCGAAAAGTAGGTGATGATCGCGATCACGGCGACATAGGCGAGCGGCTCGGCGACGCGGGTCGGCATACCGAGGCTTTCCAGCCAGGCATCGCCCCGCTCGGCGATGGTGACGCCGCTGAAGGCACCGGCCACGATGCCCACCAGCGTGATGCCGATCTGGACCGCCGACAGCATGCGGCCCGGCTCGCGCGTCAGCGCCAGGGCGACGGCGGCGCCTCGCGAACCGCTGCGCTGCATGCGTTCCAGCAGCGGCTTCTTGGCCGAGACCAGTGCGAGTTCCGACATCGCAAGAAAGCCATTCGCGACGATCAGCGCGGCGACAATGGCCAATTCGACGATCAGCATGGAAGCTCCAGGAAGGCGGGATCCCCCTACTTCTCGAGATAAGGCTCGACCTTACCGGTGAGCTTGATGGTGAGCGGGTTGCCCTTGCGATCGACGGTCTTGCCGACGGCGACGCGGATCCAGCCCTCGCTGATGCAGTACTCCTCGACGTTGGTCTTCTCCTG
>JAEZIF010000185.1 GCA_023416135.1 Pseudomonadota bacterium | reverse complement strand
TGATCTGGACCAAGTCCAAGGCCGAGTATCACGGCGACATGGTGAAGTTCGATCCCATGATGGCCTGGCCCAAGCCGGTGCAGAAGCCGCACCCGCCGGTGCTGGTCGGCGGCGCCTTCCCCTACGGTGCGCGCCGCGCCGTGCGCTACGGCGACGGCTGGATGCCGCTGCGGCGGCGCAAGGCCTACGCCGAGGTGCGCGACCTGATCCCGAAGTTCCAGGCGATGGCCAAGGAAGCCAACCGCGACCTCGCCTCGTTGCCGGTCTCGATCTGGGAATCGAAGGAGGACAAGGGCGAGCTGAAGCGCGACCAGGATGCGGGTGTCGTGCGCGTCATCGTCAGCCTCGACTCGGAGAAGTCCGAGAAGATCCTGCCCATCCTCGACCGCTGGGCAAAGCTCGCGGCGAAGGTGGCTTAGTTTCGGGTAGCGCCGCGCCTAAACGAGAGCCAGCACGTCCCGCTTGAACTTCTGCATCTCGGCCAGCACCGCATCGACCGTGCTGCCGCCGAAGCCGAAGTCGAGGCAGCTGACACCGACCTCCTCGAGCGCCTTGATGTCGGCTGCAAGGTCGGCGGGCTTGCCGGAAAAAAGCCGTCGCTCGCCGTCGCCGGCCTTGGCTGGTGCGTTCTCGCCGAACTGCGTGACACGCAAGGTGAGACCGACGGCGTCGGGCTTGCGGCCGGCTTCTGCCGTCATCTTGCGCAGCCGGTCGACCTGCGTCTTGAAGCGCTTCAGGCTGTCGAGCGGATTGGCCGGATTGGTGCCGATCGGATACCAGGCATCACCCAGCTGCGCCGTGCGGCGCAGGGCGGGTCCGCTCTCGCCGCCGACCCAGATCGGTGGATGCGGCTTCTGCACCGGCTTGGGGTCGAGCAGGATGTTGTCGAAGCGCACGTGCTTGCCGGCGAACTTGGGGTTGGGCTTGGTCCACAGCTCGATGAAGGCCTTGATGTATTCGTCAGTGACCTTGCCGCGCTCGGCGAAGTCGGGCGCCTGGATCGCCTCGAACTCCTCCTTCATCCAGCCTGCACCGATGCCGAGCGTCAGCCGGCCGCCCGACAATACGTCGATGGTCGCGAGCATCTTGGCGGTCAGTACCGCGGGGCGATGCGGCACGACCATGACCGAGGAGACCAGCCGCAGTTTCCTGGTCTTGGCGGCAACGAACGCCATCTCGATCAGCTGTTCATGGCGCTCGACACGGGAGCCTGCGGGGAATTCACCAGTATTGCTGTAGGGGTATTTCGCCTCGATGTCGGTCGGGATCACGACATGGTCGCTGAAAGTGGCGTAATCGAAGCCCATGGCCTCGCCCTCGACCACCAGCTTCACCAATTGATCGGTCGCCGACATTGGCCCGGCGGTCGGCGCGTTGAAGCCGAATTGCATGTCTGATCTCCTCCAACCCGGTGTCGTTGTCGCCATACTACACGATGCGGGCGGCCTGGATTGCCGCTATCGTCGGCTCAACTGGCGTACTCTTGAGGTTGATGATGTCGGAGCTTCCCAGGCTGATGTTGGATGCGGCGCGCCTGCGCGACCAGGGTCATGGCCGGCTGATCTCTTATTCGCGCAAGGTCTTCATTCCGTTGACCAAGCTCTGCCGCGACGTGTGCCACTACTGCACCTTCGCCGAGACGCCGCATGCCAGCCGGCCGGCCTATCTCTCGCCCGACGAGGTCTTGGCCATCGCCCACGCCGGCAAGGCCGCCGGCTGCACCGAGGCGCTGTTCACCCTGGGCGACAAGCCCGAGTTGCGCTACCGGGCGGCGCGCGAGGCGTTGGCCGAGCTCGGCTACGAATCGACCATCGCCTACCTCACCGCGATGTGCGCCCTGGTGCTGCGCGAGACCGGCCTGCTGCCGCACGCCAACCCCGGTGTCATGACGCGCGAGGAGACCGCCGCGCTGCGGGAGGTCACGGCGAGCCAGGGCATCATGCTGGAATCGACCAGCGAGCGGCTGTGCGAGAAGGGCGGTGTGCATTTCGGCTCGCCCGACAAGCATCCGGCCGTGCGGCTGGAGACCATCCGTCTCGCCGGCGAGCTGAAAGTGCCGTTCACCACCGGCATACTCATTGGCATCGGCGAGACGCGCGAGGAGCGCCTCGAGGCGCTGCGCGCCATCGGCGGCCTGCATCAGCAGTACGGCCACATCCAGGAAGTGATCGTTCAGAACTTCCGCGCCAAGTCAGACACCAAACTCGCCGACGCCGACGAGCCCGACCTCGACGACCTCTGCTGGACCATCGCCCAGGCACGCTTGATCCTGGGGCCGGACATGAACATCCAGGCGCCGCCCAACCTCTCACCCGGCGTCTATCAGCGCCTGGTTGCCGCCGGCATCAACGACTGGGGTGGTGTCTCGCCGGTCACGCCGGACCACGTGAATCCCGAAGCACCCTGGCCCGCCGTCGAGGAGCTGGCGCGCAAGAGCGCCGAGACCGGCAAGGTGCTGGTCAACCGCCTTGCCGTCTATCCGTCTTACGTCCGCAAGCCGGAGCTCTGGCTGGCGCCGGAAGTGGCGACGCAGGTGCGACGCATGGCCGATGCCGAAGGTTTGGCGCGCGACAACGACTGGGCGCCCGGCAACACCGAGCCGCCGCCGGCGCCACAGGTGATGCTGAAGGAGGTCGACCCCGAGATCGTACGCATCGTCGATCGCGCGACGGGGGGCACACGTCTCGACCATCCCGATATCCAGCGCCTGTTCACCGCACGCGACGCCGACTATCGCCATGTCACCCATGCCGCCGACGCGCTGCGCAAGGCGGTGAGCGGCGAAGTCATCCGCTACGTCGTCAACCGCAACATCAACTACACCAACATCTGCTACTTCCGCTGCCGCTTCTGCGCCTTCTCCAAGGGCCGCACGCACGACGACCTGCGCGGCAAGCCGTACGACCTCGCGCTGGAGGAGGTCTCGCGCCGCGCCGTCGAGGCATGGGAGCGCGGCGCCACCGAAGTCTGCCTGCAGGGCGGCATCCATCCCGACTACACGGGCGAGACTTACGAAGCGATCTGCCGAGCCATCAAGCAGGTGGTGCCGGGCATGCACATCCATGCCTTCTCGCCGCTCGAGGTGACGCAGGGTGCGGCGACGCTCGATCGGCCGATCGATCAATTCCTGTCCGGCCTCAAGGAGGCGGGGCTCGGCACCTTGCCGGGCACGGCGGCGGAAATCCTCGACGACGAGGTCCGCGCCATCATCTGTCCGGACAAGATCAACACCCAGGAATGGCTCGACGTGCAACGCGCCGCCCACAAGCTCGGACTGCGCACGACCTCGACCATCATGTACGGCCATGTCGAGACCTCGCTCGCCTGGGCGCGTCATCTGCTGGCGCTGCGCGACCTGCAGGTCGAGACCGGTGGCTTCACCGAGTTCGTGCCGCTGCCCTTCGTGCACATGGAAGCGCCGATGTACCGTCAGGGCCTGGCGCGCCGCGGTCCGACCTTCCGCGAGGCGGTGATCATGCATTCGATCGCCCGCCTCGTGCTGCACCCGGCCATCACCAACATCCAGACCTCGTGGGTAAAGATGGGACCGGCCGGCGCCGCGATCTGCCTCAATGCCGGCGCCAACGATCTCGGCGGCACGCTGATGAACGAGAGCATCTCGCGCGCCGCCGGCACCCAGCACGGCCAGGAGTTCCCGCCCGACGCCATGGAGAAGCTGATCGTCTCGATCGGCCGCACGCCGCAGCAGCGCACCACGCTCTATGGCCCGGTCGATGAGGAGCGCCGCGCTGCCTCGTTCGTCGCAGCCGACCTGGCGCCGATCGTGCTCACGCCGCCCCGCAAGCGGGTAGCGGCGTAGCGCCAATCAGGGGCTGCGATCGAAGATGTCGAGCGGCAGGACGGCCGACACCGTCATGTTCGGCACGTCGACGACCTGGCTGATGCGCAGATCGACGGCGACGCTCGCCAGGCAATAGGCCTGCTCGCGCGTGAAGCTGTAGGCATCGGCGATATAGTCGATCATGTTGATCAGCGCGTTGCGTGCTGCGAGCGTGATATCCTCGGATTCGGCGCGACCGTCGCCCCGCAGCGACATGCCCGTCGTCGCATAGTAGCCCTTGCTGGGCGTGACGCCGTGGGCGCCGTGCACACCAGGAGCGCCGTGATGGGCATGTCCCGGCAATTCGTACGACGGGTCGCGCTGGCGTCGTCGCGTCGCCTCGCCCTTCAGCACGTCGAAGCGGGCCACGAAGGTCGCCGAGGTCTCGACGGCGGTGCCGCAGGATTCGCCGTCGCCTTGCGCGAAATGCGCATCGCCGACCGAGAACAGCCCGCCGGGCACCTGCACCGGCAGATAGAGAGTGGCGCCGGCGGTGAGCGACTTGATGTCGAAGTTGCCGCCGGTCTCGTGGGGCGCGATGGTCCGGATCGCCTTGCCGGCGATGCCGGCCGCCGTCGGCACCGCGCCTACGGCGTCCGGCGGCATCACCATGCCGCCGCGTGCCGCCAGATCGGCCTCGCGGGCCACGATGCGCTGCAGCAGCTCGTGCGACGGCGCCACACCCATCACGCCCATGAACGGCGCGCCGGGAATGCGCACGCCGGGAAGTTGCGGCGAGACGGCAAAGCCGTTCGCCATCTCCCAGTGCACCAGGAAGGGCATGGCGAAGAGATCGCGCAGGAACCCGAAGCCCGGCATGATCATGGTGAAGCCCCGGCTTGCCGGGATGATCTGCTCGATCTTCACGGCAAGAAGATCTCCCGGCTCCGCGCCGTCGACGTGGACCGGGCCGGTCAGCGGGTGGATGCGGCCCATCTCGATACTGGCGAGGTCCGCCGCCGTCGTAGAGGCCTTGATCTGGCCATCGAGGCCGTCGAGCGTCTCCATCTCGACGGACGAGCCGGGCGCGACGCGGACCGCCGGCGCGATATCGGGATGCCAGCGGTTGTGACCCTTGTCAGCCTGGCGGACCAGCGGCAGTGCCGGATCGATATGGATGTGGTTATGCGCCATGCTCTCCTCCGACAGTGTCGTCTAGGCCATGCAATCCAGATGAGACGCGCCGGCGCTCAAAGCCCCCGATCGGTCAGCAGCTTTGGAATGCCCTCCGCTTCGAGGAAGGCCCGCGTGCGGGTGCCGATGGACTGCGGCAACTGCAGGAACAGCGCGAGGTCGACCGGATGGTCGATGTCCATGGCGATGCCGGGCTGGTGGATCACCGTCGGCTCGATGTCGCAGCGCCGCGCCGCGTCGAGATGCGGATAGTAGCTGTTGTCGCCGAAGCGCAGGGGCACGGCATCGGGCGGCGAGCAGATCACGGTGTTCGATCCAAGATGATCGTGGGCCGGTGAGATGGTGAAGGAAGGGCCCGGCAGATGGGCACCAACGACCAGGCTGATCTCCTGTGAGGTCACGGCGGGAATGTCGGCCGGCAGGGTCAGCATGGCGCCGCGCCCTTCCTTTGCCAGCAGCTTCAGGCCCGCGGTGACGCTGCCGGTGTGACCGTCGCGTGCGCCGTCGGTCTCCACGCGTGCGCCCAGCCGCTTGGCGAGCGCTGTCGCATGAGGATCGATGGTGATGACCATGGTGCCGGCGAGGCTCGGCGTCGTGACCACGGCCTCCAGCACTTCGCTCATCATCACTTCGATCAGCGCGCGGCGCTGCGCCGGTGAGAGCAGGGAAGCCAGCCTCTGCTTGGCCCCGTCCAGTTCCTTGATGGGCACGACGGCCCAGATGTCGTTGGTGCTCACGAAAGGGAATCCGCAAAGGAGAGAACGGTGCGCGCCAGGGCTTCCTTGTCGGCGACGCTGGTCATCAGAGTAGGAGCGACATGGACTTTGCCGGGCACACCCTCGGCGTCGCCCCGATCGACGATGTAGCCGTCCAGAAGCTTGCCGTAGCGGTTTGCAACGGAAGCGGAGGTCACGGCAAGGCCGAGCTCCTGCAGCATCTTTGCCGTCGGCCCCTTCACCGCCTTGCCGCCGACGTTGGGCGAGATCGCCACGACAGGTGCACCGGCGCCTTCGATCGCGGCGCGCATGCCCGGCACGGCAAGGATCGGCTCGATGCTGATGAAGGGGTTGGACGGGCAGATCACGACGGCGCGCACCTTGCCGTCCAGAGCCTCAGTGACCTCCCGTTGTGGCCGCGCCTGGGCCGCGCCTTCGAACACCAGTTCGCGCACGACAGGCCGGCACTGCTGGCGTACGAAATAGTCCTGGAAGTCGATCCAGCCGTCGTCGCTCCGCACCCGCGTCGGCACGGGATCGTCGCTCATCGGCAGGATACGATGGGCGATGCCGAGCCGACGGGTGATGTCGGCGGTGATCTGCGACAGTGTCTCGCCCGCGCGCAATCGGCGCGTGCGCTCGATATGCATGGCAAGATCGCGATCGCCCAGGCGGAACCAGTCGGCACCCCCCACGGAGGCGATGGTCGCCATGAACGACCATGTTTCGTCGCGCCGGCCCCAGCCCTGCTCGGTGTTGTCGAGACCGGCCAGCACGTAGGTAAGCGTGTCGATGTCGGGACAGATCTTCAGACCGAGATGCTCGAAGTCGTCGCCGGTGTTGGCGACGATCAGAAGCTCGTCAGGCGGCAGCACGCGGCTCAGGCCCAAAGCCAGCTTGGCCCCGCCGACACCGCCGGACAGGGCGACGACCAGTCCCTTGCTCACCGGAACATGTCCTCGGCTGCGGGCCGCACGAGTTCGGAGGCCGGGTTGTCGGGCGCATTCCAGCTGAGGCCGCGCACAAGGATGGCGGGCTGAGATTCGTTGCCCTGGCCCTGGACTAGCGAGGCGGCGGCCGCGATCTCGTCGGCAAAGCCCGAGATGCTGACCTGGAGCGTGCGGCCGAACAGGTCGGGATTGCCGCGCAGGTCGAGCAGGGCGGGCAGGCCGGCGGCGCCGATGGCGATGCCCTGCGTGCCGCGCCGCCACGCCCGGCCGAAGCTGTCGGTGATGATGACGGCGGGTGCGGTGCCCAAAAGTTCGCCGAGGCGCGCGCGAATCCTGTTGGCGCTGCCGTCGGGATCGACCGGCAGCAGCAGCGCACGTTCGACACCGTCGGTCGGGCCGACATTGGACTGGTCGATTCCGGCATTGGCCATGACGAAGCCCAGGCGATGCTCGACGATCAGCACGTTGGGCCGCGAGCGGACCACGCGGACAGACTCGGACAGAATAAGCTCGACCAGCCGCGGATCCTTCTGCACCTCGGCGGCCAGGACGACGGCGCGCTCGGACGGCTTTACGCTCGCGAGCTCGATACTGCGGCCTTCGGCTTTGGAGACGATCTTCTGGGCGAGTGCCAGCACGTCGCCCTTTTGCGGCTTCAGCCCGGCGCGCAAAACGCCCTCGGCCAAGAGGACCGCCAGATCGTCGCCTGCCTTGATCATCGGCAGGCCCGGAATCGCCAGCAGTTCCAGCCTGGCGACGCTCATCCGAAACGCTTGCGCAACCGCGGCAGGACTTCCTTGCCGTAGAGATCGAGGAAGCGGGCCTGGTCGGGACCGGGCGCGTGGAAGACGAGGTGGTTGAATCCCAGGCCGACGTAGTAGCCGATCTTCTCGACCTGCTCCTCGGGATCGCTGGACACGATCCAGCGGCTGGCCGCGCGCTCGAGCGGCAGGGCGTCGGCCAGGCGCTGCATCTCGACGGGATCCTCGACCGACATCTTCTCCTCGGGCGTCAGGGCCAGCGCCGCCCAATGGCGTGTGTCCTGCAGCGCACGCTCCTTGTCGGTATCGAACGACACCTTCACTTCGATCATGCGATCGTAGGGCTGCTTGCGCTCGCCAGCCGCGGCAATGCCCTCGGCGACCTTGGGCAGCAGCGTCTCGGTGTAGAGCTCGCGCTTCTTGCCGCTGGTGCAGATGAAGCCGTCGCCCTGGCGGCCGGCGTACTTCGCCACCAGTGCTCCGGCAGCGGCCACATAGATCGGCACCTCGACGTCGGGCCGGTCATAGATGGTCGCCTTCTCGGTCTTGTAGTACTCGCCCTCGAAGGTGATGCGCTCGCCGCGCCACAGCGTGCGGATCAGGTTCACCGCCTCGCGCAGTCGGGCGAAGCGCTCCTTGAACTCTGGCCAGGCCTGGCCGGTCGACGGCACCTCGTTCAGCGATTCGCCGGTGCCGATGCCCAAAATGACCCGCCCGGGGAACATCGAGCCCAGGGTGCCGAAGGCCTGGGCCACGATCGAGGGGTGATAGCGGAAGGTGGGTGTCAGGACGCTGGTGCCGATGGCGACCTTCGAGGTACGGGCGCCCAGCGCGCCAAGCCAGGCCACCGAATTGGGTGCATGGCCGTCGATGTGCTTCCACGGCTGGAAATGGTCGCTGACGAACACCGATTCGAACCCGGCCTGCTCGGCATGGACCGAGAAGTCGAGCAGCTTGCCGGGCGCGAATTGTTCGGCCGACGCCTTGTATCCGAGCTTGAGCACGGGTGATGCTTCCTTATGGAGAGGCGGGATCAGGCGAAGTCTTAATGGACCGGCATGCTGCTCACAACCGCCCGATGGCCCCGCTCAGGGTCCTGGTCATCATGGGGGGCGGGTTCCGGCAAGACCACGGTCGGCAGCCTGCTGGCCGAGCGGCTGGGCTGGCACTACCAGGAAGGCGACGCTTTGCATCCGCCCGAGAACGTCGCCAAGATGAGGGCCGGCGTGCCGTTGACCGATGCCGACCGGGCGCCCTGGCTGCGGCGGATCGCCGGCCGCATCGACGCCTGGCGCAGCAATGGTGAAGCGGGCGTGGTCACCTGCTCGGCGCTGAAACGCGCCTATCGCGACATCATCGTCGGCGATCGGCCCGACGTCGGCCTGGTCCATCTCAGGGGCCGCGCGAGCTGATCGGCCGGCGCATGGCAGCGCGCAAGGGTCACTTCATGCCGACCGCATTGCTCGACAACCGGTTCGCCACCCTGCAGGAGCCCTTGCCGGAGGAGCGCGCAATCAGTGTCGATGTCGGTGGCACGCCGGCCGAGATCGCCGACGAGATCCTGCGGCGATTGCCGCCAGAATTGAAATCGGAGCCCGCGTAGCGGTCAGAACTGGGCCGATATGCGAGCCGCATTGACCGCGGTCGGGCGGGAGCGATAGGCTCCTCGCCAAAGTAAGCGCCGTAAGTGCGACAATACCCAAAGGGTGTGTGGAGGAAACATGTCGATCAAGCGTCGTACAGTGCTGACCGGTTCAGCCGCCGGAATGGTATCGCTAACATCCGGGCTCGCGGCCCCTGTCATCGCCCAGAACGAGCCGATCCGCATCGGCTACCTGCCGGCGCTCACCGGGCCGTCGTCGTCGACCGGCGTCGGCATCAACCGCGGGGTCCAGCTCGGCGTCGAGGAAATCAACAATTCGGGCGGCATCAAGGGTCGCAAGATCGAGCTGGTCAGCCGCGACACGCAGAGCGATCCCACCAAGGCGGTGAACGCCGTGGCCGAGCTGACGCAGCGCCAGAAGGTCGCGATGATCTTCGGGCCGGTGAATTCGGGCGAGGCGCTGGCGGCGACGCCGCTGATCGCGCGCGACAAGGTACCGATGCTGCATCCGTGCTGGGTCGACGAGCTGATCGACGTCAAGAAGTATCCGATGGCCTATCGCATCGCGCCGACCAACACGCAGATCGGCAAGGGCGCAAACAACTACGTGGTGAACGTGCTCAAGCTGAAGAAGGTGGCGGTGATCAGCGACACCACCGGCTACGGCACTGCCTCGGCCAACACCTATGTGCCGATGCTCAAGGCGATGGGCGCCGACGTCGTCTACACCAACCACGTTGATGCCGCGAACCCCGACCTCAAGCCCGAGCTCCTGCGCATGCAGAGCGCCGGCGCCCAGGTCATCATGCCGTGGAGCGTCAACGCCGGCTTCCTGTCGCGCATCTGCAACACGCGCGGTGCCATGAACTGGGACGTGCCGATCGTTGGCCAGACGACGCTCGGTTCCGGCCAGACCAAAGCCCTGCTCGAGAAGCCCGAGTACTGGAACAAGGTCTACTCGAACAATTTCCGGCAGGTCTGCTACATCAACGGCAAGCTGCTGCCCAAGGCAGAAGAGTTCGTCGAGCGGCTCAAGAAGGCCAAGATCGAATTCAGCGACACACTGCTCTGGTGGGTGGCCCTGGGCTGGGACAGCGCGTTCGTGATGGCCGACACGTTCAAGGCTGTCGGCACGAAGAGCGACGACATCGTCGGCTACATGAACAAGATCAAGGACAGGCCGGGCATCTACGGCACCGTCACGTGGACGCCGCAGGAGCACAACGGCTTCCCCGACAACGAAGTCGTCATGTGCGAGGTCAACTCGCTCAAGGACGGCGCCTTCAACGTCGCCCCGGGTTACAGCTCGTAGTGCGTCAAGTGAGCGTTCTTCCCCACGCGTGAGCGTTGGGAGGTGGCCTGCAGGGCCGGAGGTTCGTTCGTGTTGCAATCCATCATCTCCTACGGCCTTGCGGTAGGAGCGGTCTACGCACTGATCGGCGTCACGTACAACGTGATGTTCTCGGCGTCGCGTGTGTTCAGCTTCACCGCGGGCATGCTGGGGATGCTGGGCGGTGTGCTGGGCGCGCTCTTCATCAAGGATTGGGGCATGAACGCCGTGTTGGGGTTCGTGCTGGTGCTGGCGTGCGGGGCCGTGCTCGGCCTCGTCACCGAGATCCTGACCGTGCGGCCGGTGCTGAAGAGCATCGAGCAGCACCTCTACGTCCTGTCGACCCTGGCCTTCGCGCTGATGATCCAGCAGGTGACGGCCATCGAGTACGGCACGGAAGCGTATCCTTTCCCCGTGCTGATCCCGATCGACGCGAACTCGATCCTGGGCATCGTCGACCAGAAGTTCTGGCTGCCGGTGCTGGCCTGCATCGTCACCATCGCTGGCCTCGAGTTCCTTTATCGCCGGACACTGATCGGCCGCGCCTTTCTCGCGATTGCCGAGGACAGCTACGCCGCCCGCGCGCTCGGCCTGCCCGAGACGCGGCTCAGGATGGCGAGCTTTGCCCTTGCCGGCGTCATCGGGACGCTGGCGGGTTTCACCGGCGCGCAGATGCTCTTGGCCTTCATCGGCAACCAGGCGATCCTGAACTTCTACGGCTTCGTGCCGGTGGCGCTGGGCGGCATGGGTTCCAATCGCGGCGCGGTGGTCGGCGGCCTGGCCCTCGGCCTCTTCCAGCAGGCGGCGAACTTCCTGGTCGGCGGCATCTTCGCCGCGGTCGCAGTGTTCGCCGTGTTCATCGTCGTGCTGCTGCTCAGGCCCGAGGGGCTGGCCGGCGCGTCGGCGGCACGACGCGTGTAGGAGTGGTGCCGTGACCGACGCCACCGCCTCCACGCCGGCGCGTACGGCCGGCACTTCCTGGCTCGGCAAGCTCGAGGGCAAGATCTCGTGGATCCTGCTCGGGCTCGTCGGGCTGCTGCTGCCGTTGCTCGACGACTCCTACATCGGCGTCATTGCCCAGCGCGCCTACATCTACTGGGTCCTGTCGGCTGGCCTTAACCTCGTCGTCGGCTACGCCGGCCAGATCGCCATCGGCTGGGTGTCGATGCTGACGCTCGGCGCCTACACGACGGCGGCGTTGGCTGCGGGCCGCATCGGTGCGGAGTGGAACCCTTACCTCGCGCTGGTGGCGGGCGGCGTCATGGGCGCCATATTCGGCGTCATCGTCGGCCTTCCCGCGCTCAGGCTGCGCACCTTCTACTTCGCCATGACGACGCTGGGCTTCGCCACCATCGTCACCCAGGTCGCGCTGGCCTGGAAGGACGTGACCGGCGGCGGCGTCGGCACGCCGGGCCCCACCTTTCCGTGGCCGTTTGAGCCGGGCTGGGGCTTCTACTATTTCTGCTTCATCCTGGCGGCGCTCGCGACCTGGATGACGGCCAATATCGGCTCGAGCCGCTACGGCCGCGCGCTGGTGGCGATCCGCGATGCCGAGGTCGCGGCGGAGGCATCGGGCATCGCCAAGGCGAAGCTGTTGATGATGGTCTTCGTACTGGCCGGCGCCCTCGGCGGTGTCGCCGGCGGGCTATTCGCCTCGCTGCAGTCCTACATCACGCCCGACGCCTTCACCTTCGAGATGTCGGTGCTGTTCTTCATCGCCATCCTGATCGGCGGCCGCGGCTCGATCCTGGGGCCGGTGCTGGGCACCATCATCCTGACGGCGTTGCCCGAGTTCGCGGCACCGCTGGTGCAGTGGTCGACGTTCCTCTACGCCGTGCTCCTGCTGGCGATCGTGCTGCTGGTGCCGGGCGGTATCGCCGACCTCCTTGATTTCAAGAACCGGCGCCCGCTCACTCAGCATCGCGAGATCGTGCCGCGGACGGAATTGCTGAAGCGCGTGCTCGACCGGACGGACGGCAAGCACAGCATTGTGCTCAAGGACATCGCGTTGCATTTCGGCGGTGTGCGGGCGATCGACGGGCTCGACCTCGAGATCCGTTCGGGCGAGGTGCATGGCCTCATCGGGCCGAACGGCAGCGGCAAGACCACGACACTGAACGTCATCTCGGGCTACTACAGACCCAAGGCCGGTACGCTGAAGCTGGACGGCGCCGACCTGCCGTTCGACCAGCCGCAGGTCCGCGCCAACCACCGTATCGCCCGCACCTTCCAGACGCCGCGCCTGGTTGGTGCCGCCTCGGTGCTGGAGAACGTCATGATCGGCGGCACTGTGCACGGCGAGGCGAGCTTCACCGAGGCGATGCTGACCCTGCCGCGTCACCGGCGAGACGAGAAGCATCTGCGCGAGGCGGCATTGCAGGCGCTCGCCACCGTGGGCCTGGAATCGCTCGCCGACGCGCGCGCCGATCGCCTGCAGCACAGCGAGCTGCGCTTCATGGAGATCGCCCGGGCGCTGATGGTGCGGCCGGCGTTCCTGATGCTCGACGAGCCGGCGGCCGGCCTGTCGACCGAAGAAATCCGCCGGCTCGGCAATCTCATCAAGGCAATCAGCCGCGAGGGAGTTGGTGTATTGCTGGTCGAGCATCACGCCGACCTCATCTTCGACATCTGCGATCGCGTGACCGTGCTCAACCTCGGCAAGATGCTGGCCGCGGGCACGCCCAACGAGATCCGTTCGCATCGGGAGGTAGTCAGTGCCTATCTCGGCGCCTGACGCGCGGGTCGAACCGCTGCTCAAGGTCAGCGGCTTGTCGGCCGGCTACGGCAAGATCGGTGTGCTGAACGGCATCGACCTCACGATCGGCGCCGGCGAGATCGTCGCCTTGCTCGGCCCCAACGGCGCCGGCAAGAGCACGCTCTTGAAGGCCGTCTCCGGCCTGCTGCCGCGCACCGGCACCATCACCTTCGGCGGCCAGGACATGAGCAAGACCGGGCCGCGCGAGGCGGTCAATGCCGGTCTGGTGCACGTGGTCGAGGGTCATCGCGTCTTCACCCAGCTCAGTGTGCACGACAATGTCATGCTGGCGGGCTACGGCATGAAGGGCGCCGTGCTCGCCGAACGCGTCGAAGAGGCGTTGGCGTTCTTCCCCGAGATCGCCGCGAAGCGCAGCGACCGCGCCGTTACACTGTCGGGTGGCCAGCAGCAGATGCTGGCGGTCGCGCAGGGCCTGGTGCGCCGGCCGCGCCTGCTGATGCTTGACGAGCCGTCGGCCGGTCTGTCGCCGGTGCTGGTCGATCGAGTGCTCGCCGCTGCCGCGCAGTTGCGCGACGCCGGCACGGCCATTCTGCTGGTCGAGCAGCTGATCGAAAAGGCGCTGAAGCTCGCCGACCGCGTCTATGCGCTGGCCCGCGGCTCGATCGTGCTCGAGGCACGCACGAGCGAGGACGACCTGCCCAATCGCCTCGAGCATGCCTATTTCGGACAGGACGTGAGCGCTCCGCTCGCGTCGTAGTCCGACACGCGGCTCTTCACATCAGCTGCTATTGACCGCTCCCGAAGCACGCCCGATAGTCGCTTTGCCGTCAGTTGAGTCCCAAGAACTACAAGACAACAGAACGTCGTCGTTTCCGGGAGGAGCT
>JAEZIF010000156.1 GCA_023416135.1 Pseudomonadota bacterium | reverse complement strand
ATGATGACGCCCGGCCTCTACGCCTTCCAGACCATCGTGTTCCTGAACCAGGGCAAGGTGACCGACGCCATCGCCGCCGGCGCCGTCTGCTGCTTCGCCGTCGGCGCCATGGCCATGGGCCTGATCGCCGCCCGGTTCGTCACCGAGCGGCAGTGGCGGTTCGAGAGGTAGCTCGCGTCGTCCCGACCGCCCGGAACGAGGGGTCTACTCCGTCGCCACGTACGGCCGGACCATCTTGGACGGATCGACGATCTTGTCGAACTCGGCCTCGGTCACATAGGCGAGCTTCAGCGCCGCCTCCTTGAGCGTGAGATCGTTGTCCATCGCGTAATGCGCGATCTTCGAGGCCTTGTCGTAGCCGATCACTGGCGCCAGAGCCGTCACCAGCATCAGCGAACGGTCGACGTATTCCTTGATCTTCTTGAGATTGGGCCTGGTGCCCTCGACCAGGAACTTGCGGAAGTTGGTGCAGCCGTCGGTCATGATCGTGATCGAGTGCGTGATGTTGAAGATCATCAGCGGCTTGTAGACGTTCATCTCGAGGTAGCCGCCGGCGCCGCCGAAGCCGACCGCGACGTCGTTGGCCATCACCTGGACGGCGATCATGGCCAACGCCTCGCACTGGGTCGGGTTGACCTTGCCCGGCATGATCGACGAGCCGGGTTCGTTCTCCGGGATCTCCAGCTCGGCGAAGCCGGCACGCGGGCCGCACGACATCAGGCGGATGTCGTTGGCGATCTTGTAGAGCGAAGCGGCGAGCGTGCGGAAGGTGCCCGAGAGCTGTACCAGCGCATCGTGCGCGCCCTGCACGGTGAATTTGTTGGGCGCGCTGATGAACGGCAGCCGGGTCAGCTTGGCGATCTCAACCGCCGCCGCCTCGGCGAAGCCGGGCGCCGCGTTGATGCCCGTGCCGACGGCGGTGCCGCCCAGGGCCAGGTGATAGACGCCCTTCAGCGCATCCTGGATGCGCTCGATGTTGTCCGACAGCATGCCGGCATAGCCCGACCATTCCTGGCCGAGCGTGATCGGCGTGGCGTCCTGCATGTGGGTGCGGCCGATCTTGACGATGTCGTCCCATGCCTTGGCCTTGGCGTCGATCGCAGCGTGCAGCGCCTTCACCGCGGGCAGCAGCCGCTCGACCGTGTTCACGGCGGCGGCGATGTACATCACCGACGGGAAGCTGTCGTTCGACGACTGGGACATGTTGACGTGGTCGTTGGGATGGACCGGCTTCTTCGATCCCAGCGGCGTGCCGGCGATCTGGCAGCAGCGGTTGGAAATCACCTCGTTGACGTTCATGTTGAACTGGGTGCCCGAGCCGGTCATCCAGACGTGCAGCGGAAACATGTCGTGGTGCTGCCCGGCCAGAATCTCGTCGCAGACCTCGACGATCAGGCCATGCACCTTGTCGTCGAGCCGCTTGCCGGCATGGTTGGCGTTGGCTGCCGCCTTCTTCAGGGTGGCATAGCCGGTGATCATCTCGCGCGGGATGAGATCCTTGCCGATACTGAAATGTTCCAGCGAGCGCTGGGTCTGCGCGCCCCACAGCTTGTCGGCCGGCACACTCACTTCACCGAGACTGTCGGTCTCCTTGCGCACGTCTGCCACGGGACGCTCCTTTGTGATCGTTGCTCCTACGTAAGGTGCTCGGGCAAAGAATAAAAGCCTCTTCGGAGCGCGGCCCGCAGTCAATCCCGTGCCGGCTTTGCCCTGAGCGACTTCACGACGCCATGCCGCTTCTTGTCGTCCAGCCGGCGGCGCTTGCTCGCCTTGGGGGGCCTGGTCTTCGTGCGCGGTGTCGGCGGCCGGGCGGCGGCGCGCACCAGCTCGACCAGGCGGGCCAGCGCCTCTTCGCGGTTGCGCTTCTGGCTGCGCTCGCCCTGGGCCACCAGCACCAGCACGCCGTCGCGCGTCAGCCGCCGGCCGGCGAGCCGCTCCAGACGCCAGCGCACATCGTCCGGCAACGACGGCGACCGGCGCACGTCGAAGCGCAATTGCACCGCCGTCGAGCTCTTGTTGACGTGCTGGCCGCCGGGACCGGCGGCGCGCACGAAGCTCTCTTCGATCTCGGCCGGATCGATCGCGAGCGCACCCGAGATCCAGATCGGCGCGGCCTTGCCGTGAGCCGCGCCCGACATCACTCGCGCGCGCCGACCTTGCGCAGCATCGCCTCGATGGCGGGCTTGCCCGCCTGGCGGGCATAGGCGAGCGGCGTGCGGCCGGTGAAATCCGCCTTGTTGGGATCGGCCTTCCTGGCGAGCAGCGAGCGCACGACCTCGGCATAGCCCCGGCGCGACGCTATGCTGAGCGCCGTGGCGCCCTGGCGCGTCTGCCCGTCGACTCTGGCATTCTTGGCGAGCAGGATGTCGACGATATCGACGTCGCCCTTCTCGGCGGCGCGGATCAGCGAGGTGTTGCCCTCGCTGTCCAGGGTGTCGGGAAACGCACCGCCCTTCAACAGGGTCTCGACGACGGCGATCTGGCCGGCCACGACCGCGATCATCAGGAGCGGCTGGCCGTTGGAATCGATCTGGTTGGCGCTTTCGCCCTTCAGCAAGGCGCTGCGCACCTTTTCCTCGTCACCCTCGCGCACCGCCTTGACGATCGGCTTCAAGGTCAAGGTATCGAACTGCGCCAGCGCCGATCCCGGGCCGACCAGGATTGCCGACGGGATCGAAGCCAGTGCCAGGAAGCCTCGACGTCTCATCCATTCCTCCGTGTTGCCTGATAGCGGGTTTCGATGGCGTCCCAGATCTGCGCCTCGAGACAGACTCCGTCGAAGCGGTTGATCTGCTGCAGGCCGGTCGGCGAGGTGACGTTGATCTCGGTGAGATAATCGCCGATCACGTCGATGCCGACGAACAGCAGGCCGCGTTCGGCGAGCTCCGGCCCGATGATGTCGCACAGTTCCCGGTCGCGCTTGCTCAGCACGTCCTTCACCGCGACGCCGCCGACATGCATGTTCGAGCGCGCCTCGCCCTCGGCCGGCACGCGGTTGATGACGCCGACCGCCTTGCCGTCGATCAGGATGATGCGCTTGTCGCCCTGGCGCACCGCCGGCAGGTAGCGCTGGGCGATCACCGGCTCGCGGCTGCGCTGGGAGAACATTTCCAGCAGCGAATTGAAGTTCTCGTCGTCGGGCTTCACGCGGAACACGCCCGCGCCGCCGTTGCCGAACAACGGTTTCAGGATGATGTCCTTGTGCTCGTCGCGGAACGCGCGAATGGCGCGCGCATCGGAAGAGATCAGGGTCGGCGGCATGACGTTGTCGAAGCGCGTCACGAAGAGCTTCTCGGGAGCGTTGCGCACGCTCGCCGGGTCGTTCACCACCAGCGTCTTGGGATGGATGTGCTCCAGGATGTGTGTGGTCGTGATGTAGGACATGTCGAAGGGCGGATCCTGGCGCAGCAGCACCACGTCCAGGGTCGACAGGTCGAGCAGCTCCGCCGCGCCCAGGGTGAAATGGTTGCCCTTCTCGCGCCTGAGCTTCATCGGCTGGGCGCGGGCCAGCACCTTGCGGTCGCGGAAGGTCAGGTCGGGCGGCGTGTAGTGCCAGACCGCATGGCCTCGCCGCTCGGCCTCCAGGCCCAGCACGAAGGTCGAATCGCCATCGATGTCGATGCTCGACACATGGTCCATCTGGATGGCGACGTTCAGCTTCATGGTTGGCGATTCCTCAATTGTCCGTCACCCCGAGCGCAGCCGAGGCCTCGTCCTTGCTCGGACCGAAGAACAGCTCCCTCGGCTGCTTCGCTCGGCTCGGGATTCAGTTAAGCCCCCGCCGCAGTTCCTGCAACAGGCTCGACACGCGCTCGCGCACGGCAGGATCGCTGCCGGCCCCCCCGACGCTGAGGAAGCGCTCGAACGCCGCGATCGCCGCGCGCCGCTTGTCGAGCCGCGCATTGAGCTGGCCGGCCTCGAACAGCAGCTCCGGCCGATCCGGCGCGATCGCCAGCATGCGGTCGAGCGACTGCGCTGCCGCCGCCCAGTCCTCGCGGTTGGCGAGCCGCAGGCGGACATTGTTCTCGAGTCGCAGCAGCACGTCGCGGTCCGAGACCGGATCGAAATGCTGGGGACTAAGTTCGGCGTCGGGCCCCAGCACCCGACGCAGCAGGCCGCGCAGGTCGGCGGCGTCGCGCACCGTGCCGTCATGGAACGGATCGACCACGTGGCGCGCGCCGTCGATGCCGATCCGGATCAGGAAATGTGCCGGGAAGGCCAAGCCCTCGGCCTCCCAGCCCTGGCGGCGGGCGACGTCGAGATAGAGGATCGACAGCGCCACCGGCAGGCCCTTGCGCCGCTCGATGACGCGCACGAGGTCGGCGTTCTGCAGATCGTCGTAGGACTCGGTGTCGCCGCGATAGCCGTAGGAGCGGGCGATGATCTCGGCGAGCGCCCCGGCCGAGGCGCCACGGCGACGCACCAGGTCGGCGAGATCAGCTGCCATCGCGGCGGCATGCTGGCGGAACGGCGCGAGGTCGACCGGCTCGACGCGCCGCAGCACGCTCAAGGCCAGCGCCGCCTCGAGGAGGTCGAGACGCCGACCATCGCCGGCGCAGAGGTCGCCGAGGCGCACCAGCTTGCCTTCAGCCGGGGCCAATGATCGCTCCGGGCATCACTCCGGCGGCCGCCAGACATCGGGCAGATGGCGTGGCCACAGGCCACGCACCAGCACCGCATCGAAGCGCACCGAATGGGCGGCATGGTGCGGATGGCGCGCCAGATAGAGACTCGCCGCGCGTGCCACCCGCCCGAACTGGCGGCTGCCGAGCGCGTCGGCGGCGGTGACGAAATCGGCGCGCGCCTTGACCTCGACGAAGGCGAGCACGCCGCCGCGTCGCACCACGATGTCGATCTCGCCGAGCTTGGTCTTGTAACGCCGCGCCAGCACCGAATAGCCGGCAAGCCGCAGACGCCACACGGCGCGCCATTCGGCGACGTGGCCCAAGCGATGGGCTGCCTGGCGCGCCTGTATCGTCATGACGATTTCCTCATGACCGGTTCCTCATGACCGGGCCTCGCGTCTGAGCTCCAGCGCACGGGCATAGACCTCTCGGCGCTTCAGCCCATAGCGGGCCGCGACCTCGGCCGCCGCGTCCTTGACCGACGCGCCGGCGAGCGCCGTGCGCAGCGCTTCGTCGAGCACGCCCGCTTGGGGTGCCGCCTCCTCGCCCGGCGCGCCGATCACGACGGCGATCTCGCCCTTGATGTCGGGGTGCTTCGCGTAGTGTGCGGCAAGCTCGTCGAGCGGCGCGCGACGCACTTCCTCGAACAGCTTGGTGAGCTCGCGCGCCACCGCGGCCGGGCGCCCCCCCAAGAGCTCGGCGAGGTCGGCCAGCGATGCGGCGAGCCGATGCGGCGCCTCGAAGAACACCAGGGTCGCAGGCAGCGATGCCACCGCACCGATCGCGCGCCGTCGCTCGCCTTCCTTGGCCGGCAGGAATCCGCCGAAGAAAAAGCGGTCGGTCGGCAGGCCCGACAGCGCCAGCGCCATGGGCACGGCCGAGGCGCCCGGTGCCGACGTCACGGCAAGGCCACGCGCCAGGGCTGCACGGACCAGGCGATAACCGGGATCGGAGATCAGCGGCATGCCGGCGTCCGACACCAACGCCACGCGCTTGCCCGCCTCGAGGGCGCGCACGATCCTGGGCTCGTTGGCGTCCTGTGTGGCGTCGCTATAGGCGACGGTGGGTGCGGAAATGCCGTAGTGCCCGGCAAGCTTGGCGAACACGCGGGTGTCCTCGCAGGCGATCAGGTCGGCCGCATGCAGAACATCGAGCGCACGTAGCGTGATGTCACGCATGTTGCCGATCGGCGTGGCAACAATATGCAGCCCGGCGGCCAGCGGCGGTTTACGCGGCGCCTGCCCATCGCTAGCTTGTGACCGTTCGTCCACGTCCATCTGCAGCCGTTCGCCGGAGTTTCGTGCCGATGCGCCAGTCTCTATTCGCGCTTGCCGCCATGGCCTTCCTGCTGGCGGCCTGCGGCGAGCCGCCCAAGACTAGCACGCCCACAGCACTGTCCACGACCGGGACGGCGCCCGTCGGCTCCCCCGTCACGGCTTCGGGCAAGATGCGCATCGCGCTCCTGCTGCCGCTCAGCGGACGGGCCGCGCCGATCGGCCAGTCCCTGCAGCAGGCCGCCGAAATGGCCCTGTTCGACACCGGCGCCAAGGAACTGGCGCTGGCTGCCTATGACAGCGGCGAGACGGCCGATACCGCCGTCGAGGCCTATCGCAAGGCCCGCGTCGACGGCGCCGCCCTGGTGCTGGGACCGCTGTTCGGTACCTCGGCCACCGCGCTGGCGCCGCTGGTGCAGCAGGGCGGAGCCAACGTCGTGTCGTTCTCCAACGACGAGCAGGCCGCCCAGCGCGGCGTCTGGATCATGGGCATCGCCGCACCGCCGCAGGTGCGCCGCGTCGTCGACTATGCCGTCGATTCGGGCGTCAGGCGCTTCGCTGCCTTCGCGCCGCAGACGTCCTACGGCCAGCAGATGGTCCAGACCATGGAGAGCCAAGTCACGATGCGCGGCGGTACGGTCGCCGCGGTCGAGCTGTTCGACGCCAACAGCGCCGACCTCAACACGCCGGCGCGACGCCTGGCCGAGGCCTCCAGGGGCGAGGACAAGCTTGCGGTGCTGGTGCCGGTGGCGCCGCCGCGGCTGTCGGCCGCCCTGGCCGCCTTGGCGGCGGCGGGAATCGACAACAGATCCGTGCAGTTGATCGGCACGGGCGTGTGGGACGTGCCCAACATCGGCAGCGAAGTCATGCTGCGCAGCGCCTGGTATGCCGCTCCCGACCCGGCCAAGCGCGCCGACTTCGAGCGGCGATTCGTGTCGACCTACGGCAGGCCGCCGCATCGCCTGGCGACGCTCGCCTATGACGCCGTCTCATTGGCAGGCCATCTGGCGCGGCTGAAGCAAGGCGGCGATTTCTCGGCCGAGGCCATCACCAATCCCAACGGCTGGTCGGGCATCGACGGCATCTTCCGTTTCCTGCCCAACGGCCGCTCGGAGCGCGCGCTGGCGGTGATCGCCGTGCAAGCCGGCCCGGGCCAGGTCGTGAGCCCGGCTCCGACGAACTTCCAGCGTCCGGTAAACTGACCGAGATGGCCCTGCCTCGCGCGATCCTGTTCGATCTCGACGATACGCTGATCCGCGCCTACGCCCAGCCGGAGGAAGCCTGGCGGCGCCTGCTCGGCACCTTCGCCGAACCGCTGGACGCCCACGATGCCGCGGCAATCGAGCGGGTACGCGGGGCGGTCATGGACGAGGCCCGCACGCTCTGGACCGACCAGGCCGCAGCCGCCAAGTGGCGGTTGGACATTCCGGGCGCGCGGCGCCTGTCGACCCGGCGCGCCCTGGAGCGGCTGGGCTACGACGACGAGGCGCTGGCCGACCGCATCGCCGACGCCTTCACCGAGATGCGGCGCCAGGAATACCGGCTCTACCCCGACGCCCACGCCACGGTCGACGCGCTGCGCCAGGCCGGCGTGAAGCTCGCCTTGGTGACCAACGGCGCCTCGGCGACCCAGCGCGCCAAGATAGAGCGCTTCGACCTCGCCCATCGCTTTGAGCACATCCAGATCGAAGGCGAGTTCGGCCAGGGCAAGCCGGAACTCGCGGTCTACCGGCACGCGCTGGAACGGCTCGGCTGCGAGGCCTGCGATGCCTGGATGGTGGGCGACAACTACGAATGGGAGGTCGTGGCGCCGCAGAAACTCGGCATGTGCGGCGTCTGGTACGATCCTTTCGACGCCGGCGTGCCGGCGACCGCGACGGCCAGGCCGACGCGGATCATCAAGCGGCTGGCCGAGTTGACGGAGTAGGCTTGCCGGAGCGCGGATCAATCCCAGTTCCGCCGCTTCAGCTCCCTTGATTAGAGCACATTGCGTTCGGCTGGAATCAGCCGGACGGAATGTGCCTGTGCAATCAACACCGCCAAAGCGCGCTTTTCCATTCGACGGGAACCGCGAGCGGTTCCCGTCGAATGGAAAACGCTCTAGCGAGCCGCGCGATCCGCCGGCAGCTTGTCGGTCGTCCGCAGCATAAGCCGCTCGACCCGGCCGCCCTGCACCAAGTGCTTCTCCAGCACCTCGTCGACGTCTTCCTTGGTGACGCAGGAATACCAGACGCCCTCGGGATAGATCACCATGGTCGGCCCGAGCTCGCAGCGGTCGAGGCAGCCGGCGTTGTTGATGCGCACGTTGTTGAGGCCGAGCGCCCTGGCGCGGGCCTTCATGTGGTCGCGCAACGCCTCGCCGTTCTTCTCGGCGCAGCAGCCGCGCGGATGGCCGGCCGGGCGGCGGTTGGTGCAGCAGAAGACGTGAGCTTCGTAATATGGCTTGGAATCACCTGGCTTCTCACGATGGCTCATCGCATTCAGTCCTTCTTGCCGGTGGCGATGTTGGCGAGCTGCGACCAGAACGCCTGCTGGATCTGCTGCATCTGCTCAACCCCTTGCATGGAAGCGGGCAGCCAGGTCTTGAACACCGTCTCGGGATTCATGGCGCCCAGGCTCGAGCGCAGGCGCTCCTCGATCTCGGTCATGATACGATCCTGCATCGGCTTGATGTCGGGCAGGCCGAAGAAGGCGCGTGCCTCCTCGGGCGTGCAGGTCACTTCGACGTTCACCTTCATGCTTTTCTCTCCGTTTGGACCCAACCTTAGGCGATCTGGGCCCGGCCGGCCATGCTATGACCGGCCATGGTTACGCCCTGGCTTGAAAAGAACCCGCGCGCCGCGAAAACCCCGAAATTCGGCCGAGACCAGCAATATGTGGTGAATCCCAACGGCATTCCCGAGCTCTGCGAGGAATTGAAGCAGTGTCCGAAGCACGTGCCGACGCCGCTCGTCGCGCTGCCGGCGCTTGCCGAGCGGCTGGGCCTGGGCGAGGTCCGCGTCAAGGACGAGAGCCAGCGCTTCGGCTTCGGTGCCTTCAAGGCGCTGGGCGGCGTGATCGCCGTCTACGACGCGCTGTCCAGCGCCGTCGGCGAGGCCTACCACACCAATGCGAGCTTCGCCGACGTCATGCACGGCCGGCACAAGGAGGTCACGCGCCAGTTCGTGTTCTCGACGGCGAGCTCGGGCAACCATGGCCGCTCGGTCGCCGCCGGCGCAAAACTGTTCGGCAACCGCTGCTTCATCTTCCTGCCCAAGTTCACCTCGGCCGAGAAGGAGGCCGCGATCCGCGCCCGCGGCGCCGAGGTGATCCGCGTCGACGGCGACTACGACACCGCGGTCGCCGAGTGCAAACGCCGCTCGCAGGAGAACGGCTGGACGATCATCTCCGATACGTCGTGGGACGGCTACGAGCAGGCGCCGCGCAGCGTCATGCGCGGCTACTGCGTGCTGGCGCACGAGGCCGTCACTGAGTGGCGGCAGGCGCCGACCCATGTCTTCGTGCAGGCGGGCGTCGGCGGACTGGCCGCCGCGGTGATCGGCTATCTGTGGGCCGTGCTGCCGGTGCGGCCGACCTTCGTCGTCGTCGAGCCCGAGAGCGCGGATTGCTGGTTCCAGAGCAATCGTGCCGGCAAGCCCACGCTCGCCAGCGGCAATGCCGAGACGGTGATGGGAGGCCTCGCCTGCCGCGAGATCTCGCCCATCACCTGGCCGGTGGTGGGCGAGGCCAGCGACTGGTTCATGACCATCGAGGAGGACCACGTCCTGCCGGCGCGCCGCCTTCTCGCCCATCCGCCGGGCGGCGATCCGGCCGTCGCGTCGGGCCCCTCGGGCTGCGCCGGGATGGCCGGCCTGACGCGCGTCTGCGCCGACGAGGGTGCGTTCAAGGCGTTGAAACTCGATCGCCGCTCACGCGTTCTGTTGATCAACAGCGAAGGCAACCTCGGAGAAGAACCGGCATGAATCGCCCCGGCGTGAACCGATTGGGTGCCGAGACCAGCCCCTATCTGCTGCAGCACGCCGACAACCCCGTGCATTGGTGGCCGTGGGGCGAGGCGGCGCTCGCCGAGGCCAAACGCACCAACCGGCCGATCCTGCTCTCGGTCGGCTATGCCGCCTGCCACTGGTGCCACGTCATGGCGCACGAGAGCTTCGAATCACCGGACGTGGCGGCGGTGATGAACGAGCTGTTCGTCAACATCAAGGTCGACCGCGAGGAACGACCCGATGTCGACGCGATCTACATGCAGGCCCTGCAGGCGCTCGGCGAGCCGGGCGGCTGGCCGCTCACCATGTTCTGCACGCCGGCGGGCGAGCCGTTCTGGGGCGGCACCTACTTCCCCTATCCGGCGCGCTACGGCCGCCCGAGCTTCGTCGACGTGCTGCGCGGCGTCTCCAAGGCCTTCCACGAGAAACCCGACGAGATCGAGACCAACCGCGCCGGACTTCTGCAGGCCCTGCAGCGCAAGGCGGCCAACAAGGCGGTCGAGTTCATGGGCGACGGCCCACCGATCCCACTGGAGCTGCTGGACCAGATCGCCCGGCGCATCGCCGAGGAATGCGATCCGGTGTGGGGCGGCCTTGGCCAGGCGCCGAAGTTCCCTTCGCCCTACCTGTTCGAGATGCTGTGGCGCGGCTGGTTGCGCGATCGTTCGAACATCAAGCTCCTCGAAGCCGTCACCGTCACGCTCGACCGCATGTGCCAGGGCGGCATCTACGACCATCTCGGCGGCGGCTTCGCGCGCTACGCCACCGACAACGAGTGGCTGATCCCGCACTTCGAGAAGATGCTCTACGACAACGCGCAGCTCGTCGATCTTCTCACCCTGGTCTGGCAGGAGACCAAGAGCCCGCTCTACGCCGCGCGCATCGCCGAGACCTGCGACTGGGTGCTGCGCGAGATGGTGGCAGGTAACCATGAAGATGGCGGCGGCTTTGCCGCGACCTACGACGCCGACTCGGAAGGGGTCGAGGGCAAGTTCTACGTCTGGGATGAAGCCGAGATCGACGCAGCCCTGGGCGATGACGCCGCCTTCTTCAAGCAGGTCTATGGCGTCACGGCCCAGGGCAACTGGGAACACCACAACATCCTGCACCGCAATCGCGCGCCGGCGCTGTTGAGCGAGGCCGACGAGCGACGGCTGGCGGGTCTGCGAGCCAAAGTCAAGGCGGTGCGCGACAAGCGCGTGTGGCCGGGCTGGGACGACAAGGTCCTGGCCGACTGGAACGGGCTCATGATCGCGGCCCTCGCCAATGCCGCCGCCGTGTTCCAGCACGACGACTGGCTCGCCGCCGCGGTACGCGCCTGGCGCTTCGTGATGGACCGGATGCGCGACGAGCACGGCCGACTGTTCCATTCCTGGCGCATCCGCAAGCGCCTGCACCGCGGCACGCTGGACGATTACGCCAACATGGCGCGCGCCGGCATCGCCCTGTTCGAGGTGACCGGCGAAGCGCGCTATCTCGACGAGGCGAAATCCCTGGTGGCCGTGCTCGACCGCCATTTCGCCGACAAAGCGGCCGGTGGCTATTTCATCACAGCCGACGACGCCGCCGACCTGATCGTGCGCACCAAGCATTGCCACGACAACGCAGCACCCGCCGGCAACGGCACGCTGCTCGGCGTGTTCGCGCGCCTGTGGGTGCTGGACGGGGAGGAGACCTGGCGCGACAAGGCCGAGCGCCAGTTCGCCGCCTTCGCCGGCGAGCTGGAAGGCAATTTCTTTCCGCTGATGACCCTGCTCAACAATTACGAGCTGCTGCAAAGGGCGACGGAACTGGTGATCGTCGGCGATCCCACGGCCGGCGAGACCGAGGCGCTGCGCCGCGCCGTCCATGCGCAAAGCCTGCCCAACAAGATCGTGCGGCGGTTGACGCCAGGCGCCCCTCTGCCCCCGCATCATCCGGCGGCCGGCAAGGGGCTGGTCGACGGCAAGCCTGCGCTCTACGTCTGCCAGGACATGTCGTGTCGGCCGCCGATCGTCGATGCGGCGAAAGCGAACCTGCTCGAGTAGCTCGACGCGGAGGTTTCGACGGGGTGGTCTGCGGGGTCTGGCCTGCCGAGCGAGCTCACGCACCGCGGCCTTGCCGAACGGGCCCAGCCCCGGCTCCTGTGGATCCGATAGACGATGCATAGAGCGACAACGCGGGAAGCAATGCGACGCACCGATATTATTACTTTAGTTCACTACAGTCAAGCACTTCAGTCACCATCGGCCAATTCAGCTAGGGGAGTTTTTTCGCACCGTATGGGGCCGCTCGTACGTGATGATCCAGGTCTGGGTGCGGGACGTTCTGCCGGCTGGACTGACCCGCGCCGCCGACGCATCCTCCGCCAAACCCCGAGGAGTTCCGTTTCGTGCAGCTTCAGCTCAAGACTTGGCAGTTCGTCGAGGACTATCTCAAGACGAAGACCGGCATCATCATCCCGATCGGCTCGACCGAGCAGCACGGTCCGACGGGCCTGATCGGCACCGACGCGCTGACCGCCGAGATGATTGCGCGCGGTGCGGGCGAAAAGGCCGGCGCGCTGGTGGCACCGACCATCTCGGTCGGCATGGCCCAGCATCACCTGGCCTTCCCGGGCTCGGTGACCCTGCGGCCGACCACCCTGATCGCCATGGTGCGGGACACGGTGGTGTCGCTGGCGCGCCATGGCTTCACCCGCTTCTTCTTCGTCAACGGCCATGGCGGCAACATCGCCACCGTGACGGCGGCCTTCTCCGAGATCTATGCCGAGCGCTCGATGGAGCGCATGTCCAACCAGCCCTCGATCAAGTGCGCGCTACGCAACTGGTGGGATGGTCCCGGCGTCAAGAAGCTCAGCCAGGAGCTCTACCCCGTGGGCGAGGGCAGCCACGCCACCGCGTCCGAAGTGGCGCTCACCTGGTTCAAGTATCCCGAAACGATGCAGCAGAAGGAGATGGAGCCCAAGATCGCCCCCAACGGCTCCTTCGCCGACGCCGAAGACTATCGTCGCGCGTTCCCGGATGGCCGCATCGGCTCCGATCCCAACCAGGCGACACCCGAGCACGGCAAGCGCTTCTACGACGTCGCCGTCGAGGAGGTCGCCCGCGACTACGAGAAGTGGGTGGCGAGGTAGGCTCGCTGGGCGCGCGCCACTCCAGTCGCGCGTCTCCGCCGAAGCAGGGGCATGATCGCGCCACTGGAGTGGCGCCCCCAGCACGTCACTGCCGCACGCGCTCGCGATGCAGGATGTAGAGGCCGGATCCCACGATCACGGCGATGCCGGCCATCGCGAGTGTATTGGGCACCTCGCCCCACACGACGTAGCCGATGGCGAGCGCCCACAGGATCGAGCTGTAGCGGAAGGCGCCGATCACCGAGAACTCGCCGCGCGAGCGCAGAGCGACGACCACGAACTGATAGCCCATCGCCAGCAACAGCGATGATCCGGCGATGAAGGCGATGGCGCGGCCGCTCATCGGCTGCCAACCCTCGACCAGCGCCCAGCCGCAGCTCACGATCGCCACCATCACGGCCGTCGAGAAGGACACGACCAGCGTGGGTATGCCCACCGGCAGGAAGCGCACGAAGATGTCGCGGAAGCAGCCGATCGCCGTGCCCAGCAGGGCGATCCAGGTCCAGGCGTTGAGATCGCCAGGGTGCGGCTGGATCACCAGCAGCACGCCGACAAAACCGAAAATCACCGCGCTCCAGCGCCGCCAACGCACGTTTTCCTTCAGGATCAGGACCGCCAGCACCGTCAGGATGACCGGCGTCGAGAGATTGACCGCATTGGCGATGGCGAACGGGATGTTGAACAGGGCGATCAGGTAGAAGATCGCCGAGCCCGCCTCGAGCATGCCGCGGAAGACCACGCGCGGATGCGCGGCCCAGCGGATCTTCCGCCAGGTGCCGGTGAGCAGCAGCGCGAGCCCGCACCACAGCGTGGCAAAGACGCCACGCACGCCGATCGCCTGGACCGCCGGCATGCTCTCGGCGGCAAGCTTGATCAGCGCATCGTTGAAGATGAAGACCACGACCGCCGCCGACATCGCGAGGATGCCGCGGGTGTTGTCGACCACCTGGATTAGCTACCCTTTGGGCCGCCGGCCATCTTCGTCAGGAGCTTCCAATGCTCGTCGCTGACCGGCGACACCGACAGTCGCGACTGGCGCACCAGCTTCAGCTCCTTGAACTTCGGGTCGGCCTTGATCTCGGCCAGGGTCACCGGCTTCTTCACCGGCTCGACCGCCTTGAAGTCAACCGTGACCGACTTGCCTTCCTTGTCGGTCGAATCGGGATAGGCGGTCTTCACGACCTCGGCGATGCCGACGATCTCCTTGCCCTCGTTGGAATGGTAGAAGAAGGCGCGGTCGCCGACCTTCATGGCCTTGAGGTTGATCTGGGCCTGGAAGTTGCGCACGCCGGTCCACGAGGTCTTCTTGTCCTTGACCAGCTGATCCCACGAATAGGCCGACGGCTCGGACTTGATGAGCCAATACGCCATGTCACGCTCCTCCGATCTTCATTTCCCTTCGCGGCGCAGCGGCCGCGCGAGCAGGGCGCGGATCGCCTCGTCGAGGTCGGCGCCGCGGTGAAGAATAGCATCGACGGCGGCGCAAATCGGCATCTCGATTTTGCAGCGCCTGGCGCGCGCCAGCACCGCCGGCGCCGTCGCCTCGCCTTCGACGACCTGGCGGCGCCCGGCCATGTAGTCGGCGAGCTTCGTGCCCTTGCCCAGGGCCTCGCCCAGCGCGCGGTTGCGCGACAGAGGGCCATGGCAGGTCAGCACCAGGTCGCCGAGTCCACTGAGGCCGGTCAGCGTCTCGAGCTCCGCCCCCATCGCCTGGCCAAGCCGGGCCATCTCGGCGAAGCCGCGGGTGATCAGCGCGGCGGCCGCGTTGTGGCCGAGCCCGCGGCCCTCGACGATGCCGGCGGCGATGGCGAGCACGTTCTTCACCGCGCCGCCCAGCGCCACGCCCAGGACGTCGTGCGTCCAATAGGGTCGGAACGCACCGGCGGCGAGCGCACCGGCCAGCATCTGGCCGAGGGCGGCGTCGGCGGTGGCGATGCTGACCGCTGTAGGAAGACCGCGCCCCGCCTCCTCGGCGCAGCTCGGGCCCGCCAGCATGGCGATCGGCCGGCCGGGCAGGACCTCGGCCAGAACTTCGGGCATCAGGAGCCCGCTCGACGCCTCTATGCCCTTGGCGCAGATGACGACGGGCGCGGTGCCGGCGAGCCGAGCCGCCAGTTCGCGCACGGCCTGCGCCGGGCAGACCAGCAGGATCGCATCGCAAGCGGCGAGAGCGGCCAGATCCGATGCCGGCTCGATGCCTGCGTCGAGCGGGAAGCCCGGCAGATAGACGGGGTTGCTGCGATCGCGCCCGATCGCAGCCGCAACCGACGGATCGCGCGACCACAAGCTCACCCGGCGGCCGGCACGGCGACCGAGGCAGGCGAGCGCGGTGCCGAAGGCACCGCCTCCGACGATGCCGATGTGCCCCATGTCGCTGATGAGGGGCGCGCTCACAGGCTGAGATTGAAGGCGATGGAGATGCGCTCGGCGCTGCCGCGGTAGGGCCGCACCTGATGCAGCAGCCAGGCCGGGAACATGACCAGCCGGCCGGTCCGGGGATGCACGACCTCGTTGGCACCGATCGACAAGCCGCCCGGCAAGGCGAAGGCCAGTCGCGGCGCGTACATCGCCGGACCGGGGCCGCGCGGATCCATGAATTCCAGTTCGCCGCCCAGCGACGGATCGGCCGAGATGCCGCCGTCGTCGACATAGTAGACGCCCGACCAGAAGCTGCCGGGGTGGGAATGGAACTCGTTGCCGTGACCCGACTTGTTGATGTTGGCCCACATGTTGGCACGCCAAGTCACCGCCGCGGGCTTGCCCTCGCGGTCCGTCGTGTAGCGGTTGGCGAGGTTGCGGCCGATCGCCAGAAGCTTGATCGCGGCAGCGCCGCCCCAGCGATCCATGTCCCAGGTCGACTGCCAGCCGCCCAGGTTGGAATGCTGCGTGCCGGGATGGTTCTTATGGCGCTCGGCGATGGCCTTGCCGAGCTCGGGATTGAGAGCCGCCGCGTCCGGCAGATCGGAAATCACCACCGGCGTGGAGAACAGCGGGACGATCTCGGACGTCATGGCGACAGTCTACACCCGAACCGTCGCCGGCGCGTCCAGCGGCCAGCGCGGCCGTGGCTTGAAATCCAGCGCATCGGTCAGACCGAGCCGCAGCCGCTCGATGCCCGCCCAGGCGATCATGGCGCCGTTGTCGGTGCACAGTTTCACGGGCGGCGCGACCAGGCGCGCACCGTGCCGAGCGGCAACTTCTTCCAGGCGGCCACGCAGATAGAGATTGGCGGCGACGCCGCCGGCCACGACGAGTGTCGGCGACGATGCCATCGCCAGCGCGTTGGCGCAGCGGTCGGCCAGGACGTCGCCGACGGTGCGCTGAAAGGAGGCGCAGAGATCGGCATGCGCGCGCCGATCATCCGGATCGAGCTTCTCGACGGCCTGTCGCACGGCCGTCTTCAGCCCGGAGAAGGAGAAGTTGCAGCCCGGCTTGCGCCACATCGGTCTCGGCAAGTTGAACCGCTGCGCATCGCCGTCCCTGGCCAGGCGCTCGACCGCCGGACCGCCGGGAAATCCCAAGCCGAGAAGCTTGGCGGTCTTGTCGAAGCATTCGCCGACGGCGTCGTCGATCGTCGTGCCGAGCCGCGTGAAGTCGCCGGGACCGCGCACCGTCAGGAGCTGGCAATGGCCGCCCGAAACCAGCAGCAGCAGGTAAGGGAAGTCGACCTGCTCGGTCAGCCGCACCGTGAGGGCATGCCCTTCGAGATGATTGATGGCGAGGAACGGCTTGTTGCGCGCAAAGGCAAGCCCCTTGGCCGCCATCACGCCCACCATGACGCCGCCGATCAGCCCCGGACCGCCGGTGGCGGCGATCGCGTCGAGATCGTCGAGATCGAGCCTGGCCTCGGCCAACGCGTCCTCGACCAGCCCGTCGATGCGTTCGAGATGAACGCGCGCGGCGATCTCCGGCACGACGCCGCCGAAACGGCGATGCTCGGTCTGCTGGCTGTAGACGACATTGGCGAGGATCAGGCCGCCGGGCGCCGACCCGGCCGGCGCCTCGACGACGGCGACGGCAGTCTCGTCGCAGCTCGTTTCGATGCCCAGGACGCGCATGCGTGTCTTCTAAAGCATATTCCGTCCGGCTGGAAACAGTCGGAGGACTCGAGCGCATGGAACCGCATGCAGTTCCATGCGTGCGGGAGGCGCCCTAGCCTCGGCGGCTTGGCTACGCTAGAGCAGCGGCATGGCAGCCCTGAGACTAGGCACGCGCGGCAGCAAGCTGGCGCTCACCCAGGCCGGATTGGTGCGCGACGCGCTGACGCGGTCGGTGCCGGCGCTGGCCGCACCCGACGCCGTCGAGATCGTCGTCATCAAGACCACGGGCGACGCCATCCAGGACAGGCCGCTCAGCGAGGCCGGCGGCAAGGGCCTGTTCGTCAAGGAGATCGAGGAGGCGATGCTGGCGCATCGCATCGACATTGCCGTGCACAGCATGAAGGACATGCCGACAGCGCAGCCGTCCGGCCTGCTGGTCGCCGCCTTCCTGGCGCGCGAGGATGCACGCGATGTGCTGATTGCGGGCGACGTCGAGCGCATCGCCGACCTGAAGCAAGGCGCGGTGGTCGGGACGTCGGCCCTGCGGCGGCGCGCCCAGCTGCTGCATCGTCGCCCCGACCTCCGGATCGTCACCCTGCGCGGCAACGTCGAAACGAGGCTGCGCAAGCGCGAGGCGGGCGACGTCGAGGCGACCCTCCTGGCGCTGGCCGGCCTCAAGCGCCTCGGCCTGGAGCATGTCGGCGCGCCGGTCTCCGAGGACGAGATGCTGCCCGCCGTCGGTCAGGGCGCGATCTGCATCGAGTGCCGTGCCGACGATGCCGGGACGCTGGGCTGGCTCGCCGCCATTGACCACGGCCCCACGGCGACCTGCGTGAGGGCCGAACACGCCATGCTTTGCGTGCTCGACGGCTCGTGCCGCACGCCGATCGCCGGCCACGCGGTTCTTACAGACGGCGTGCTTCATCTCCGCGGGCTGATCGCCAAGCCGGACGGCTCGCAGTTGATCGCCACCGAACGGCGTGGCGGCTTCGCCGATGCCGAGGCGCTGGGTCGCGACGCCGGGCATGAATTGCTGCGCCGCGGCGGGCCGGGCTTCCTCTCGACCTGACGGCCATGCGCCTTTAGATTCCACGCATGCGTTCGCTGTCGATCCTGTGCGCGGTCGCCGCGCTGCTCGCCGCCTGCGAAACCGCGCCGGTCACCGGCCGCTCCCAGATGATGCTGGTGGGCGAGAGCGAGGAACGGCAGATGGGCTTGCAGGCCTATCGCGAGGTCCTGTCCAAGGAGCAGGCGTCGGACGACGCCAAGACCAACGCGCTGGTCGACAAGGTCGGCCGGCGCATCGCTGCGGCGGCCGAGCGACCGCCGGGCGAGCTGTGGCGCGCGCCGCGCTTTCGCTGGGAATTCAAGACGATCGACAAGAACGAGCCCAACGCCTTCTGCCTGCCCGGCGGCAAGGTCGTGGTCTACACCGGCATCCTGCCGATCACCCGCACCGAGGCGGGCCTCGCCGTCGTGATCGGCCACGAAGTGGCGCACGCATTGGCGCGCCACGGCGCCGAGCGCATGAGCGACCAGATGGCGGCCCAGGTCGGCGCCACCGCCGCCGCGGTTGCGCTGTCGGCAACGGTGAGCGGTCGCAGCCGCGCCTATCTGCCGGCGATGATGGCGGCCGTGGGCGCCGGGGCGACCTACGGCTACATCCTGCCGATGTCGCGGGCGCAGGAATCGGAGGCCGACCGCATCGGGCTGATCCTGATGGCCATGGCGGGCTACGACCCGCGCGAGGCCGTCACCGTGTGGGAGCGCATGCGCGCCGCCAACACCGGACCTCGCAAATCCGAATGGCTCAGCACCCATCCGGCCGATACCACGCGCATTGCCGACATCCGGCGCTGGCTGCCCGAAGCGATGAAGTATTACCGCCCCCAGTGACGAGCAAATCGTGACAGACACCGCCGAATACGATGCCACCGGGCTGCTGTGCCCCTTGCCCGTGCTGCGCGCCAATCGCAAGCTGCGCGAGTTGCCGGCCGGCGGGCTGCTGACGGTGCGCGCCACCGATCCCGCCGCCGAGCAGGACTTTCCCGCCTATTGCAAGCAGACCGGCCACGAGCTGGTCTCGAGTCGGCGGGAGGGTGACGTCTTGATATTTGTGATCAGGAAACGCTAACCAACACATCGCCACCCCGACCGAAGCCAGCGTAGCAGGCGAAGTGGAGGGGCCTCTTTATTTTGCGCTGGAAGACCAAGTCCCTCCGCTTTGCCCCTTGGGCTCCGGTCGGGATGACGGAGGAGAGAGTACATGCCCCAATCGACCTTCAAGACGATCGATTCCATCGACGTGTCCGGCAAGCGCGTCCTGGTACGCGTCGATCTCAACGTGCCGATGAAGAACGGCAAGGTGACCGACGCCACGCGCATCGAGCGCGCTGCGCCGACGCTCGCCGAGCTCGCGGCCAAGGGCGCCAAGGTGATCGTGCTCAGTCACTTCGGCCGCCCCGACGGCAAGCGCGTGCCCGAGATGTCGCTGAAGCCGCTGGTCGAGCCGCTGTCGCAGGCGCTCGGCAAGCCGGTTGCCTTCGCCGAGGACTGCATCGGCCCGCTCGCCGAGGAGGCGGTGCGCGCATTGAAGCCCGGCGAGGTGCTGCTGCTCGAGAACCTGCGCTTCCACAAGGAAGAGGAGAAGAACGACAAGGGCTTCATCGACAAACTCTCGGTGCTGGGCGACGTCTACATCAACGACGCCTTCTCAGCCGCGCATCGCGCGCACGCTTCGACCGAGGGTCTCGCCAACCGATTGCCCGCCGCTGCCGGTCGCCTGATGCAGGCCGAGCTCGAAGCGCTCGACAGGGCGCTGGGCAATCCCAAGCGGCCTGTCTGCGCCGTGGTCGGCGGCGCCAAGGTCTCCACCAAGCTCGCCCTTCTGGGCAACCTGGTCGGCAAGGTCGGCAAGCTGATCATCGGCGGCGGCATGGCCAACACCTTCCTGCAGGCGCAAGGGATCAACGTCGGCAAGTCGCTGGCAGAGAGGGATCTCGCCGACACGGCGCGCGAGATCATGGCGAAGGCCAAGGCGGCCAATTGCGAGATCCTGCTGCCGGTCGACGTCGTGGTCGCCGGCGAGTTCAAGGCCGGCGCGCCGAGCCAGGTGGTCGACGCCAAGGCCTGCCCCGACGACCAGATGATCCTCGATGTCGGACCGAAGTCGGTGGCAATCTACATCAAGCAGGTCGCCAAGTGTGCGACCCTGGTGTGGAACGGCCCGCTCGGCGCCTTCGAGATCAAGCCGTTCGACAACGGCACCGTGACCCTGGCGCGCGCCGTCGCCGAGCAGACCGGTGCCAAGAAGCTCCTGTCGGTGGCAGGCGGCGGCGACACGGTGGCGGCGCTGGCGGCAGCCGGCGTCGAGGACAAGTTCTCCTATGTGTCGACCGCAGGCGGCGCCTTCCTGGAATGGATGGAAGGCAAGACCCTGCCCGGCGTTGCGGCGCTCATACGCGCAGCGTAGGACTCTCCGGCGATGAGCACGCCACCGCCTCTCCCAGAACGGCCTCGCCTGCCGTGGGATCCGCCCGATCACTTCGAGAAGCGGGTTCCCGACGGCGACAATCGCGAACGGCTGGTGTGCGCGCGCTGCGAGTTCATCCACTATCAGAACCCCAAGATCGTCGCCGGCGCGGTCTGCACCTGGAACGACAAGATCCTCCTGGCAAAGCGGGCCATCGAGCCGCGCAAGGGCTTCTGGACCTTGCCCGCCGGGTACATGGAACTGGGCGAGACCACCGAGCAGGCGGCGCAACGCGAGGCGCGCGAAGAGGCCTGCGCCACCATCGAGATCGATCGCCTCCTCGCCATGTACAGCGTGGCGCGCATCGGCCAGGTGCAGATCATGTATCGCGCTCGCCTGGTGAGCGCCGACATCGCCGCCGGTCCTGAAAGCGCCGAGGTAACGCTGGTCGACTGGGCCGACATTCCCTGGGAACAGCTCGCCTTCCCGACCGTGGTCTGGGCGCTCGCGCATTTCCACGACTCGCGCGGCAAGACGGACTTCGCGACCTACTCCAATCCCGCGGGCGACCTCGCCCGCATGTGGCCGCCGCGCAAGCCGGCGGGAGTGTAATGGTCGACGAATCTCCTGATAGCCTTGCACGCCATCGCGATGCCTTCTCATCCGGAGACATACAAGACGAATTTGAACAGGCCTTATCAGAGACCCTCCACGAGTTACTCCACACCATGCAAATAGAGCTAGTTCAGCGTCGAGGAGTTCGTGTCCAAATTTGAACAACAATGCAGTGAGCTAATAAAATCTCGAATGAACTCCGCTTCGCACGTGCGCGCATTAGGCCGCCTCGCCGCGTTCGGGTTGTCCGATCGGATATATTGGCCGCCATTGGTTAGCCATGGCGCTCATTGTCCGAGGCCTAGTTGACCGTCAGTAAGGGCTGCCGCGCTATGGCTGCAGGTGAAGCACTGGTGGCCATTTGACCCGACCCTGTAGATCTTTCGTTGCTGACCTCTATTTCCCGTCACTCGCCAAATCCATGCTGCGGTGCAGTCGCGGGTTTATTTAGCTCAGGCGGCAAACAGGATGCATCGCTCGGGCTGGATCGCGACCCAGACGCGATCCCCCGGACGGGCGCCCATCACGGGATGAACCACGGTCCTCAGCAGGATCGGGCCGAGCCGCAGCTGGCATTCGCTCATGCCACCCTGGAAGACGACGCGCTCGACGGCGCATTCGATCGCGCCGTCGATGGGATCGAGATGGGTCGTCGCATCCTCGGGGCGGAAGATCACGTCGACCGGCGCTCCGCGGGACAGGACAGCGCGCGACGGCACATGCACCGTGCTGGCGCCGCCGTCGAGCGACACCTCCGTGAGGCCGTCCTGCGCGTCGACCACCTTGCCGCGCAGGATGTTCGCGCTACCGAGGAAGTTGGCAACAGTGCGGTCGGCGGGTCTGCCGTAGACCTCGCGCGGCGCACCGCTCTGGACGATCCGGCCCGCCGCCATCACGGCCACCGTGTCGGACATGGCCAGCGCCTCGGATTGGTCGTGCGTCACGTACAGCGTCGTGACGCCGGTCCGGGCGATCAGTTCCTGAAGCTCGAAGCGCATCTGTTCGCGCAGCTTGGCGTCGAGGTTGCTGAGCGGTTCGTCGAGCAGCAGCAGCTTCGGCCGGCGCACCAGGGCGCGCGCGAAGGCGACACGCTGCTGCTGGCCGCCCGACAGCTTGGTCGCCGGCCGAGTGGCATAGCTCTCCATGCCCACCAGGCGCAGCGCCTCCATGACCCGGGCCTTGATGTCGGCCACCGCCAGACGCGGCCGCTGAACGCGCAGCGGATAGGCGACGTTGGCGAACACGTCCATGTGCGGCCAGATCGCATAGGACTGGAACACCAAGCCGATGTCGCGTTCGAAGGTGGGCACATGCGTGCCGCACTCGACATCGGCCATGACGTAACCGCCGATCGAGATCGAGCCGCCATCCGGCTCCTCGAGGCCGGCGACGCACCGCAAGGTCGTCGACTTGCCGCAACCGGATTCGCCCAGCAGCGTGTAGAAGCCGCCCTGCGGGATATCGAAATCGATGCCCTTGAGCGCCTGGAAGCTGCCGTCGGCTGTGGCGTAGGTCTTGGTAAGTCCTCTGACTGTGAGCATCTCAGGAATCGCCCTGGCGAGATAGGAGCTGCCGGCGCAGCACGAAGATCACCGGCGTGACGAACAGCAGGATGAGCGTACCAACGGCCGCCGCCTGGGCGGTCTGCCGGTCGGCCTGCAGCTTCCACATGATGACACTCAGCACCCAGTTGTCCTCGGATTGCAGGACCATGGGGATCGTGAACTCACGGAAGCCGACGATGAACAGCAGCACGAAGCTCGCCATCAGCGAGGGCGCCAGCAGCGGCAGCACCACCCGGCGCACGGTGTCCAGCCAGCGGCCACCCGAGGCGGCGGACGCTTCCTCAAGCTCGGCGTGGATCTGCATCAACGAAGCGCGCGACAGGCGGGTCGAGACGGCCAGGCGATACGAATAGGCAAGGATCAGGATCCACACGGTGCCGTAGAGCCCGATCGGGATCGTGAGATGCAGCACCATGACCGCGAAGCCCGCGATGACCGACGGGATACCAATCGACATGAAGCTCACGACATCCAGCATCGCGCGGCCGGGGAACCGCAGACGCAGGATCTGCCAGGCGAGCAGTGCACCGACCAGGGTGATGAGGCCGGCGCTGAGGCCCGCGACCAGGAACGTGTTACCGACGGCGGGCCAGAACCGCCGGTCGGCGAACAGTGCGCGGTAGGCATCGAGATTGAGGCTTTCGTTGCTGCCGCCGGAAAAGCTCGTCCACACCAACACCACAGCAGGCAGGATCGCGCCGACCGCGAGATAGAAGCCGACGAAGAGCAGCGCCGGCATGCGCCAGCGGCCGAGCGCATAGCGGGTCGGCCGGTAGCCCTTGCCGGTGACCGTGACGAAGCGGTCGGCGCGCTTGATCAGGTTGTTGTAGATGGCCAGCAGCACCACGGCGGCGACAAGGAACAGCAGGGCCACCGCGGCGGCCTTGCCGTAGGCCGGCAATTCGTCTTCGGGATTGAGCTCGAAATAGATCCGCGTGCTGAAGACGTTGATGCGCGCGGGAAAGCCGATGATCAGCGGCATCTCGAACTGCTCGAGCGCGACCAGGGTCGCCAGGATCAGCGGGGCAAGCACGCCGGGGCGCAGCACCGGCAGGGTCACCCGCAGGAAAGTCGTCAGCGGACGCGCGCCCGAGGCGCTGCTGGCCTCCTCGAGGGCCGGATTCATGGTGCGCATCGCCGCGCCGAGCAGCAGGAAGACAAAGGGCACCGACGCGATGCCCTGGCACAGGATCAAGCCCGGCATGCTGAAGATGTTGATCGGCCCGGGCGAGCCGAGGCCGAGCACGCCGCGCAGCATGACGTTGATCCAGCCGGCATTCGGCGCGAAGAGCAGCGTCCAGGCGAAGGCCATGACCACGCCCGGCACCAGCAGCGGAAAGAGGATGGCGGTGAAGAGCGTCGTGCGCCACGGCAGGTCGGTGCGCTCGACCAGCCACGCCAGGGTGAATGCCGTCAAGAACGTCACCGTGACCGACCCGGCAACGAAGATCGCGGTGTTCGGCAGCACGCTCGAGAGCAGCGGCGTGCTGACGTAGACGTCGATGAGATTGTCGAAGGTCCAGTGAGCGCCCGGTTCGAACGGCAGCAGGTCGCTCGGACCGCGGAAGGCCGTGGCGAGCAGCGCAAGAAGCGGCGCCATCACCAGGTAGATCGCCGCGGCTGCAGCGCCGACGACAACGATGCTGCCGGCAAGGCCGAGCTGGCCGCGCCGGCGCTTGCGCCGTGCGACAACGACCTGTGCGTGGTCCGCCTGTACCGCCACCGGCGGCTAACCCTGGCCGCGGACGATTGCCACCAGCTTGCGGTAGTACTCCGCGCGCTGGTTCATCGTCTCGACATCCTCGTAGATGACCTTGGCACCGGCCGCCTTGATCTCCCGCGCAAGCGGCGAGTTCGAGTTGGCGCGGATGTCGGCCTGCCCGGCCAGCTCCTCGTAGAGCATCTTGGCCTCGGGCGAGAGCAGCCAGGCGATCAGCAGCCGGCCCGCATTGGGATGCGGCGCCTGCTTCACGGCGCCGAGCACGAACTGGGTCGCGGGCACCATCTCCATCACCTTGTAGCCCACGTTCAGCCCGTCGCGGTTCATCAGGAAGGCGCCGCTGACGCTTTCGGCGACCGCGAGCTGACGCTCGCCCGATTTCAGGAAGTTCGCCACCGGCGAGGTTGCGATGAGGAGCTTGCGTTGCTCGATCAGGGTCTTGATCCACTTCTCGGTCCGTTCGAGCCCCCAGTCGATCGCGAGATAGCCGCCGAGCCGCGGCAGCAGGAAGCTGTCCGAGACCAGCTTGTCGTTCCATTGCGGGTCGAGCAGGGCATCCCACGCACGCGGCACCTGCTCCTTGGTCAACTTGGCCTTGGCGAAAATCGGCGCGTAGACGAAGTTGTGGTTACACACCGCATCGCCGTCCCAGAAGATGTCGCGATCCTGGGCGCCGTACTGGCGCCAGTCGAACTTCTCCAGCAGGCCGCGCTTCTGGACCTCGAGCGTGCCGCCGAGCGAGAAGGTCCAGACGTCGACAGCATGGCGACCGGCGCGTTTCTCGGCGATCAGCCGCGAGCTCGCCTGCTGGTCGCCCAGCCAGTTCACCTTCACGGCGGGAAAACGCTTGGCGAACTCCGCCGGGATCCACTGGACCGACGGTGCACCGGGCGCCCAGATCGTGACCTCGGCCTCGGGCTTGGCCTTCTCGTAGAGCTCCGCAAGTTGCGGCGAGACGCCGGCGGCCGGCTGCGCGGCGGCGCGGCGGATGGCCGGCGCGGCGGCGAAGGCGAGAGCGCCCGCGATCATCGTGCGGCGCAACGGGCGCCATTCCTTGTCCTGCATTGACGTGTTCCTCCTTGGCTGTCGCCTTACTCGATTGCCTCCGCAGGAGCGCCCTCTCGGGGGCGCTTCGTCCTGCGGAGGAGACGCTTCGCGCAGCGTCTTCGCGTGCTTTGGCTGCTACTCGGCGGCCTGCAGCAGGAAGCCCATCGGGCTCTGCGCCTTGCGCAGCTCCTCGGCGTAGGCATCGAGCCAATCGACCTTTTCCGGGGCGATGAACGAGCCGCCACGCGCGCCACGCATCAGTTCGGGTCGGTCGACCGTCGCCGGTAGGGAGCCGTCCTTCTGATGCGCTTGGGCGGCGGCAATGAGGCGCCGACGGGTGATGGCGATCATGCGGTCGCTCGGGGCGAGATGCTCGAAGCTGCGGTCGACGATGCCCTCGTCGGGCCCCTCCATGCTCTCGACCATGGCCTGGTCCTGCTGGCCGATACCCTGGATACCGGAGAAGGACTTGCCGCTTGCCTGCTCTTCGCGGTCGATCAGGTAGTCGTTCTCGCGGTTGGCCTTGAGACGCCAGCGGCCGAGCCAGTCGGTTGTGGTCGGCAGGAAGTCGCGGGTCAGCGCTGCCCCGGGAATCGAGCTGCCGTCCTTCAGGGTGCGCAGCGCCTGCTCACGCTTCGACCAGGCAAGCACGTAGGTCATGGTGTGGCTGTCGTCCAAAGGCACTGACAGCGTCGCCTGGATCATGTTGCTGAAGGTGCCGTCGGGCACCATGGCGAAGCACGGGAACACAAAGTGGGCGAAGCGATGGAACAGGTTGCCGGGATCGGCCGGGCGATAGGCCGTGTACATCGTGCCCCAGTCCGTCTCCTTGACATGGTAGCGCGGCGCGCGGTCGATCAGGCCCCAGCGGTGCATGGTCTTGGGATCGACGTCGTCGGGCTTCACGGCGCCGACATGCAGGAAGCCGAAGTGCGAGGTGTCGATGTCGCCTTCTAGCGACTGCAGCCAGTTGCAGTCGCGCTGATGGCACATGACGATGCGCTCGTCCGCTGGAAGGCCGAAGACCTCGAGCGCCGGCAGCGGCGGCGGCACCGCGCGCTTGCCCATGTAGACCCAGACCATGCCGCCGAGCTCGGCCACCTTGTAGGCTTTGGCCTTGACCCGCTCCGTGAAGCGCTGGTCCTCCGGGATGTTGGGCATGTCGAGGCAGTTGCCTTCGACGTCGAACTTCCAGCCGTGATAGGCGCAACGGATGCCGCCTTCTTCGTTGCGGCCGAAGAACATGGAGGCGCAGCGATGCGGGCAGCGATGATCCATGATGCCGATACGACCCGAGCTGTCGCGGAAGGCGATCAGCTTTTCGCCCAGCAGCTTCAGCCGCGTCGGAGTGGCATCCGGCACCAGCTCCTGCGGCAGGCAGGCGGGAATCCAGTATTCGCGCATCAGCTCGCCCATCGGCGTGCCCGGTCCAACGCGAGTCAGAATGTCGTTGCTGTCCATCGAAAGCATGGGCCCATCCTCCTAAGAATAGTACGCTGACCGTACTTTGGTACGATCATAGGGGAGGACTACGCCGAATTGAAGCGCCTGGGTGCAAACAAGCGTTGCTGAAATGACGGGGCACACCGCGCCAGCGCACAAGGCGATGAGCGAGCGGAGAGAGACGCCAGCACTCAGATGAGCTGTTGGCCCAAGGCGTCGACCTGCTCACGCAGGACCTTGAGAAAGGTATTCATGATCCCGGGATTGGCGGCGACGCGCTCGGCAAGTGCTGGAATGCTGATCGCGCCGATGGCACTGCCGTCGACGCGGCGCAACGGCACGGCAACCGCGCAGAACCCGATTGCCGCTTCCTGCTTGGTCATGCAGTAGCCGTCCGCCCGGCCGCGGACGATGATCGATCGTAGCTTGGCTTTGTCGGTCAGGGTGAACTTCGTGTTGCCCTTGAGCCGCGCCGTCTTGAGACGCGCATCGAGCTCATCGTCGGGCAACAGCCCCAGCAGAACGCGCCCCGCGGCTGTCGAGAAAGCCGACATGCGCATGCCGACGTGCGAGACAAGACCGATCGGGAAGCGTGTTGAGGCATGGGCGATCATCACGATCTCCTGGTCGTCCAGGATGCCGACGAAGCACGCCTCGCCGGTGATCTTCATCACCTTGTCGCAAACCGGCTGCACGACAGTCGAGACCAGATCGGAGCCGAGATAGGCGGCCGCCAGGCTGAGCACCGCCGGGGCGAGTTGGAACTGGCGGCCATCGGTTTCGGCGTATCCCAGGTCGACGAGGGTGAGGAGTACGCGCCGCACCGTGGGCTTCGGCAGGTTGGTGGCCCGCGCCACGTCGCTCAACGTCATGGCCGACCGGTTCCGGCCGAACGAGCGTATGACGGTCAGCCCGCGCGCCAACGCCTCGACATAGTGAGACCCGTGCCCGGCTGCTTGTCGTCTTGCAGCATCCTTCGCATTCAATCGAGGCATGGGGCGATGCCTTAGCTCGCGGCAAAAATCGATGCAAATGCCGATGCCGCCGTTGGCCAAGCGCCGCCGATCGGCTCAAGTTGCCGCCTGCTGCCCTTGTCGGCCCAATCGAGGAGATGTAGGATGATCGTACGATAGTACGCTGTACGTACACACGGAGGAAACCATGCTCACTGCCGCCGCTAATGAGATGCTCTCGCGCGTTGGGCCGGGCACGCCCATGGGTAATCTGATGCGGGAGTACTGGACCCCCGCCTGCCTCTCCTCGGAATTGAAGGCCGACGGCGAGCCGATGAGGCTGATGCTGCTCGGCGAGCAGCTCATCGCCTTCCGCGACACCGACGGTCGCGTCGGCATCATGGAGCATCGCTGCCCACACCGCTGCGCCTCGCTGTTCTTCGGACGCAACGAGGAAGGTGGACTGCGTTGCGTCTATCACGGCTGGAAGTTCGACGTCGAAGGCAACTGCGTCGACATGCCGAACGTGCCGCCAGCCCAGGACTTCAAGAGCCGCATCAAGGCCAAGTCCTACCGGGTGGTCGAGCGCGCCGGTTTCGTCTGGACCTACATGGGCAGCCGCAAGGAAGCGCCGGCGCTGCCCAATATCGAAGTGCTGATGCTGCCCGAGGAAGAGCGCATCACCCGCGTGCACATGCGCGAATGCAACTGGTTCCAGTCGCTCGAGGGTGACATCGACACCTCGCATTTCGGCTTCTTGCATGTCGGCGGGCTGACGATGGACGACGTCTCGCCTGACACCATCCACAAGTGGGGCGTCGGCGACCGCGCGCCGGACTACAAGTCGACCGAGACCGAGTGGGGCACCATGTACACGGCCTACCGGCCCGCCGAGGCGGGCCAGTTTTACTACCGCTTCGCTCACTTCATGTTCCCGTTCATCACGCTGACGCCCAACGGCTTCTTCGAGGATCAGGTCGCCTGCACCTTGAACGTGCCGATGGATGACACCCACACCATGACCTACAACGTCACGTGGAAGGGCAAGACGCGTGCGCTCGAAGTGCTGAAGAATGGCGAGTGGATTCCCGGCCTGAAGCCCGACGTGGAATACCTGCCGAACACCAACGACTGGTTCGGACGGTGGCGCCTGAAGGCCAATCGCGAGAACGACTACCTGATCGACCGCGACATGCAGAAGAACGTCAACTACACCGGCATCCAGGGCATCGGCCGGCAGGATCAGGCGATGATCGAGTGCATGGGCGAGATCGTCGATCGCAGCCTCG
>JAEZIF010000145.1 GCA_023416135.1 Pseudomonadota bacterium | reverse complement strand
CGCTCGGGATGACAGTCGCCGCTAGCCACAGTCCCAGTTCCAGGCCCACGCCATGCGTTTTTCCCATTTTTTCATCGACCGGCCGATCTTCGCTTCGGTGCTGTCGATCATCATCCTGATCGTGGGTGGCATCGCTCAGTTCGGCCTGCCGGTCGCGGAATACCCCGAGATCGCTCCGCCCACGGTCAATGTTACGGCGACCTACCCCGGCGCCTCGGCCGAAGTCATCTCGCAGACCGTCGCCACGCCGCTCGAGCTTGAGATCAACGGCGTCGACGACATGCTCTACATCGAATCGCAGTCGACCGGCGACGGGCGGCTTTCGATCAACGTCGTGTTCAAGCCGGGCACCAACATCGACCAGGCGCAGGTCAACGTGCAGAACCGCGTGGCCGTGGCCCAGCCGCGCCTGCCCGAGGACGTGCAGCGGCTGGGCATCGTCGTGCGCAAGGCCTCGCCCGATCTGATGATGGTCGTGCACATGACGTCGCCCGACGGCAGCCGCGACCAGCAGTACATCTCGAACTACGCCACGCTTTATGTGAAGGACGTGCTGAGCCGCATCGACGGCGTCGGCAACGTGCTGGTCTTCGGTGCCCGCGACTATTCCATGCGCGTCTGGCTCGATCCGGCGCGCGTGGCCGCCCACAACCTGACGGCCGGCGAAGTCATGCTGGCGATGCGCGCCGCCAACCTGCAGGTCGCCGCCGGCGCGATCAACCAGGCACCCGCGGTGTCGCCGGGCGGCTTCACGCTGTCGGTGCAGACGTTGGGCCGCCTCACCTCGCCCGAGGAGTTCGGCAACATCGTGCTGCGCGCGGAGCCCGACGGGCAGGTGACGCGCCTGCGCGACGTGGCGCGCATCGAACTGGGTGCGCAGGACTACACGCTCAACGCCTATCTCGACAACAAGAACGCCACGGCGCTTGGCATCTTCCAGCGCCCAGGCTCCAACGCGCTTGCTACCTCGACCACGGTCAAGGCGACCATGGCGCGGCTGAAGAAGGACTTCCCGCCCGGTCTCGACTTTTCGGTGGTCTACAACCCGACAGAGTTCATCCAGGCCTCGGTCGACGCGGTGATCGAGACCCTGTTCGAGGCGCTGATCCTGGTCGTGATCGTCGTGATCGTGTTCCTGCAGACCTGGCGGGCCGCGATCATCCCGTTGCTGGCCATCCCGGTGTCGCTGATCGGGTCGTTCGCCGTCATGGCCGCGGTCGGCATCTCGTTCAACACCCTGTCGCTGTTCGGCCTGGTGCTGGCGATCGGCATCGTCGTCGACGACGCCATCGTCGTGGTCGAGAACGTCGAGCGCTATCTGACCCAGGGCATGTCGCCCAAGGAAGCGGCGCACAAGACCATGGACGAGGTGGGTGGCGCCCTCATCGCGATCTCCCTGGTGCTGATCGCCGTGTTCCTGCCGACCGCCTTCATCACCGGTCTGCAAGGCACGTTCTATCGGCAGTTCGCCATCACCATCGCGGCCTCGACGGCGATCTCGGCCTTCGTGTCGCTGACGCTGTCGCCCGCCATGGCGGCTCTGCTGCTCAAGACCCATGCGCTGTCGCATGTCGAGAGGCCCAAGCCGACGCTGATGGAGCGGATCGCCTGGCCGCTCAACTGGTTCTTCCGCCAATTCAACCGCGGCTTCGAATGGCTGTCGAACTTCTATGGCCGGGCCACGGCGCGCCTCATCCGCTGGGCGACCATCGTGCTGGTCATCTATGCCGGCCTGCTGGTGCTGACCGGCAACATCCTGGTCAACACGCCGACCGGCCTGGTGCCGCAGCTCGACCGCTCCTACCTGATTGCCGCCATGCAGCTTCCGGCCGGCGCGACGCTCGAACGCGCCGACAAGCTGGTGCGCCAGGCCTCGGAGATGATCATGGAGACGCCCGGCGTCGAGCACGCCGTGGCCTTCGTCGGCTTCGACGGCGCCACCTTCACCAACGCGCCCAACACCGGCGTGATCTTCGTCACGCTGAAGCCGTTCGAGCAGCGCCGCGACCTGCCGATGTCCAAGATCCTCGGCGACTTGCGCGGCAAGATGTTCTCCCTGCGCGAGGCCTTCGTGTTCGTGCTCGAGCCGCCCTCGGTGCCGGGCATCGGCACCGGCGGCGGCCTCAAAGGCTATGTGCAGGACCGCGCCGCGCGCGGCCTGCCGGCGCTCGAGGGCGCCACCTGGGCGCTCGCCGGCGCCTCGGGCCAGACGCCGGGCCTGACGCAGGCCTTCACGCTGTTCAGCACGCGCACGCCGCAGATCTGGGCCGAGGTCGATCGCACCAAGGCGGAGCAGCTCGGTGTGCCGATCGCGCGCGTGTTCGAGACCCTGTCGATCTACATGGGCTCGGGCTACGTCAACGACTTCAACATCCTCGGCCGCACCTATCGCGTGACCGCGCAGGCCGACGATCCCTATCGCCTGACCGTGCGCGACGTCGGCAACCTCAAGACCCGCTCGGCCAGCGGCGAGATGGTGCCGATCGGCTCGGTCGCCACCTTCTCCGACACGACCGGTCCCTATCGCGTGGCGCGCTACAACCTCTATCCTGCGGCCGAGATGCAGGTTGCCCTGAAGCCCGGCTTCTCGTCGGGCCAGGGCATCACGACCATCGAGGGCCTGGCCGAGAAAGTGCTGCCCTCGGGCTTCGGCTTCGAATGGACCGAGATCGCGCTACAGGAGAAGCTCGCCGGCGACACCGCCATCCTGGCCTTCGGCCTCGCGGTGGTGTTCGTGTTCCTGCTGCTGGCGGCGCTCTACGAGAGCTGGCTGTTGCCGCTCGCCGTCATCCTGATCGTGCCGATGTGCGTGCTGGCCGCGATGGCAGGCGTCATCCTGCGCGGGCTCGATCGCAACATCCTGGTCGAGATCGGCCTGGTGGTGCTGGTGGGCCTCGCAGCCAAGAACGCCATCCTGATCGTGGAGTTCGCCAAGCAGGCGCACGAGGCGGGCATGAACCGCTTCGACGCCGCGGTCAGCGCCGCCAAGACGCGTCTGCGGCCAATCCTCATGACGTCGCTCGCCTTCATCCTGGGCGTGGTGCCGCTGGTGGTGAGCTTCGGCGCCGGCGCGGAGATGCGCCAGTCGCTGGGCACGGCGGTGTTCTTCGGCATGCTGGGCGTCACCATCTTCGGTTTGGTGTTCACGCCGGTCTTCTACACGGTGTGCACCGGGCTGTCGGAGCTGCGCTTCAAGTGGCGCAAGCCGGAGGTGCCACCGGAGCCCACGTTCAGGCCGGACCAGGTCTGATGACGGCCTGGTCGATGCGGGCGACCAGATCGGCCGACAACGGGCCGGCCTCGGCCGCGGCAACGCATTCGGCCAGCTCGTGCCGGTTCTTCACGCCCAGCACCAGCGTGTCGATGTCGAGCGCCAGCGCGTAGCGGTGGGCGATGACGGCCGGTTTGGCGCCGAGCTCGGCGCAGATCGCGCGTAAGGGAGTTGCCCGCGCATAGTCGCGCACTTCGGCGTGATCGGCGGGCAGCTCGCGGTCGATGGCGCTGGTGAGGGCGCCGGCCTGCACGGCGCGAATGCCGATGACGCCGACGCCAGCCGCCCGGGCCGCCGCGATCACGGCGCGTGGCTTGGCCGGCCCGTCGAAGAATTTCAGCCCGCCCGGTGAGTCCAGCAGGTTGGCGATGCACTGCACGGCCGCCGGGAGCGGCTGCTCGCCCAGCACCTTGATGAGCGTGTCGGGCTGGCCGATGCCGGTGATGCCCCAGGCGCCGATCAGGCCTTCGCCGACCAGGCGTTCAAATGCCGGGCGCACGCGGTCGACGAAGGTGGCGTAGGGCGTCATGCGCTCGGCCGCATCGGGGCGGGCGCGGCTGACGAAGCCCTGGTCGGGCACGATGTTGGAATGGAGGAAGAAGAGATCGAGGCACGGCAGTTGCAGGCGCTGCAGGCGCTGCAGGCTGGCGTCGATCGACCGACGCAGCACGCCCTCGACCTGATCAGGCGGCAAATTGCCGAGATTGCATTTACTGGTGACGCGCAGGCCCGCCGGCAGCTTGCCGGCAAAGGCCTCGCCGACCACGAGCTCGGCCTTGCCGTCGCCGTAGCGCGGCGCCAAGTCCAGGAGGGTGATACCGGCCGCCACGGCATCGTGCACGGTGGCGACACATTCTCCGGTCGTCGTGGCCCCCCACGACATGCCGAGCCCACCACCACCCAAGTGAGCGTGGAGACCGGCCGGAGGCTGCCGAACGAGTGTTGTTTCATCCGGTAACCTCGATCACGTTATAGTTCCTCGACTATATCGCGCAATTCGTCTGATCTCCGCCTGCAAAGGGAACCAGCGATGCCCACACATCCCGCCCTCGCCGCCGGCCGCGTCGCCGTCATCACCGGAGCCGCCAGTGGCATCGGCCTCGCCGCCGCTCGCCGCTTCGCCTCGATGGGCATGCGTGTATGCCTGGCCGACCTGTCGGCCGACGCGCTCGGACGCGCGGCCGACGAAGTCGCGGTTGCGGCGCCGGATGGACGTGCTGCGGTCATCACCGTTCCGACCGATGTCAGCAAGCTCGGGAGCGTGCAGGCCCTGAAGGACCGGGCCTATGGGGCGTTCGATGAGGTCGCGGTGCTGATGAACAATGCCGGCACCGCGCCGGGCGGCGGACCGTGGGACCACTACGAGCGCTGGAAGCGCGTCCTCGACGTCACCCTGTGGGGCGTCATCAATGGCGTGCAGACCTTCGCGCCGGCGATGCTGGCGCAGAAGACACCGTGCGCCATCGTCAACACGGGCTCCAAGCAGGGCATCACCTGCCCGCCGGGCGACACCGCCTACAACGTCAGCAAGGCGGGTGTGAAGGTGCTGACCGAAGCCCTGGCCCACAGCTTGCGCAACGAGGCGGCAGCCACCATCTCCGCCCATCTGCTGATTCCGGGCTCGACCTTCACCGGCATGACCGCGCGCGGACGCACCGAGAAGCCGGCCGGCGCCTGGAGCCCGGACCAGGTCATCGACATGCTGATCGATGGCATGGGCCATGGCGATTTCTACATTCTCTGCCCCGACAACGAGGTGACGCGCGAGGTCGACCATCGGCGCATCCTCTGGGCGGCCCAGGACATCACCGAGAACCGGCCGGCGCTGTCGCGCTGGCACCCCGAGTATATGGAGGCATTCGCCGCCTTCCTGACCGCGGAGAAGTGACCATGACTCGCTGGCTTGCCCTTGCCCTCACGGGCGGCGCGTTCGTCGCCGCCGCAACCGGTCTTGGCATCTGGCCGTCCTCGGCCGAGAGCGCGAAGGTCGTGCCTCCGCCGGTGGCCGACATCCCGGCCACGCAGGCGCCGGCCGAGGTCGCCGTGCTCGCCGGCGGCTGCTTCTGGGGCGTGCAGGGCGTGTTCCAGCATGTCGACGGCGTCACCAGCGCGGTATCGGGCTATGCCGGCGGCGCCAGGAACACCGCGGCGTACGATCAGGTCACGTCCGGCCGTACCGGCCACGCCGAAGCGGTGCGCATCACCTATGATCCGCGCAAGATCAGCTACGGCCGGATCCTGCAGATCTACTTCTCGGTGGCGCACGATCCGACGCAGCTCAATCGCCAGGGACCCGACGTCGGCACGCAGTACCGGTCGACGATCTTCCCGGCGAATGACGAGCAGGCGCGCGTGGCCAAGGCTTATGTCGACCAGCTCGACCGGGCGAAGGTCTACAGCGGTAAGGTCGTGACCACGATCGAGCCCGGCAAGCCGTTCTATGCCGCCGAAGGCTATCACCAGGACTATATGACGATGAACCCGAACCAGCCCTACATCGTGGTCCACGACAAGCCCAAGCTCGAGAACCTGAAGCGCCTGTTCCCGCAGGCCTGGCGCGCCGAGCCGATGCTGGTTTCCAAGACCGGCCTGAACAACTGAGCGGTCGGGCCCGGCCACCTCAAGCCGCAACCGGTCGCACCGGCCGGAGCAGGGCGAAGCTCACCTGCACCAAGCCGGCCAGAAGGCCGACCGCCACGCCCGCACGCCACGCGAGGTCATAGGAACCCAGCAGGTCGAAGATCAGGCCGCCGCCGAAGGCGCCGACGAAGCTGCCGATCTGGTGGCTCATGAAGGCGACGCCCTGGATCATCGCCTGCCAGCGCAGGCCGAACATCTCGGCCACCGAGCCCGCCACAAGCGGCCCGACCCCGAGCCACAGGAAGCCCATGAGGGCGGCGAAGACCAAGGTCGTGAGCGGTGTCGGCGGCAGCAGGAAATACCAGGCGAGCACGACCGAGCGGCCGAGGTAGATGCCGCCCAGCAGGGCGAGCTTGGACCAGCGGCCGCCGGCCCAGCCGAAGAACAGTCCGCCGAACACGTTGAACAGGCCGATCACCGCCAGCGCCTGGGCACTGAGCGCGGGATCCATGCCGCAGATCGCAAGGTACGACGGCAGGTGGGTGGCGATGAAGAGCAGCTGCATGCCGCAGACGAAATAGGCGACCGTCATCACCACGAAGGGCCCGTTGCCGAGCGCGCGCCGCAGGGCATCGCGCGCGGTTTCGCGGCCGTGCTGAACGGCAAGGGCCGACTGCGGCAGCCGATCGATGCGGCCGGCGATCCAGGCGGCGGGCAGCATGCCGAGCGCCAGCACCAGGAAGCCCAGAACGCCGGCGCGCCAGCCCAGCTCGACGATCAGCACCTGGCCGAGCGGCGCCGAGAGGAGCGAACCCAACGAGCCGGAGGCGGTGATCGCGCCCAGCACCAGGCTGCGCTGCGGGCCTGAGACGGCCTGCGAGCCCACCGACAGCGCCATGGCCGCCGCGGTGCAGGCCAGCGCCACGCCGATCAACAGCCCGGCACCCAGAAGAACGCCGACGACCCCGTCGGCCAGGGCGAACATCAGCATGCCCAGGACGTAGAGCACGCTGCCCGCCATCATCACCGAGCGAAAGCCCCAGCGTGTCGCCGCCGCGCCCGCGACCGGCTGCAGGAAGCCCCAGGCGAGGTTCTGTAGCGACATTGCCAGGGCAAAGTCGGAGACGGTGACGGCAATATCCCTGGTGAGCGGCGGCATGATCAGGCCGAAGCTCTGGCGGATGCCCATGCCGAGGCTCAGCATCACCGAGGCACCGACCAGGATCGGCATGACCGGCCGCAGTTCCTTGAAGCTCATGCCGCACCCTTGATTACACAGGTCTGTGTACCTTAGGGTCGAGGTGCGACGGGTCAACCTAAAAGTAAACAGCTCTGTGTAATAGATGCCGAAGTCCGAAGCGCGTGCCGAAACACGTTCGCACGAGATGCGCGAACGCATCCTCGAGGCGGCCGACCGGTTGTTCTACGGCCAGGGCATCCGCGCGGTCGGCGTCGACACCGTCGCGGCTGAGATCGGCATCAGCAAGCGCACGCTCTACAACTACTTTCGGTCGAAGGACGAGCTGATCGTTGCCTACCTGCAGCGACGGTTGCGGCCGATGCCGGCGTCGGATCTGCCGCCGGCCGAGCAGATCCTGGGCAATTTCGAGCGGCTGGAGCGGACTTTCTCAGCCGGCGTGTTCCGCGGCTGTCCGTTCGTCAACGCGGTGGCCGAGATCAAGGAGACGTCGCACGCCGCCAACAAGGTCGCCTTCGCCTTCAAGGAGCAACGCCGCCTGTGGTTTCGCGACCTGCTGGTGAAGCTCGAGGCGAGGGACCCCGACACGCTGGCGCTGCAGTTGCAGATCCTGGCCGACGGCGCGATCGCCGCGGCGCTGGTGCGCAACGATCCAAAGGTCGCCGTCACCGCGGGCGAGGCGGCGCGGACCTTGCTGCAGGCAGCTGGCGTGAAACTGCCTCGCCCGAAGCGGGCACGGGTCTAGCGGGCGGCGGCGGAGACGAGGCGGGCAATCTCACGCACCAGGCTCGCAACCGCGGCCCCGCGCATGCGATGGGCACGGAGGGCATAGACCTGGCGTTCGGTATGGCTGGGATAGGCGATCGAGAACATGGAAACCTCCAAGGTTTGGAAGTTTCGTAATTCATTCCATGCAAGAGATTAATATCGCTATTTTGACTATCACTCGTGAATGGAATTCAATATTTGAGCAATGATCGACTATGCCAGCGAGATGGCCGCCTTTGTGCGGGTCGTTGATTCCAATGGGTTTTCCGCTGCGGCGCCGGCGCTGGGGCTCAGCCCTTCGGCGGTCAGCAAGCTGATCACCCGGCTGGAGACGAGGCTCGGCGTGCGGCTGTTGCAACGCACCACCCGCGCCCTGCACCTCACCCAGGAGGGCGAGGTGTTCTATGCCGCCGCCAAGCGCATCGTGGGCGAGATCGAGGCGCTCGAGAACCAGATCGTCGGCGAGAGCGGCACGCCGAGCGGCGCGCTGCGGGTGACGACGTCGCTTGCCTTCGCCACGCACCAGCTCGCGCCGGTGCTGGCCGAATTCCTGGCCCGCTATCCGCTGGTGCAGTTCGAATTGCTGCCGACCGATCGCGTGATCGACATGGTCGACGAGGGCATAGACGTCGCCATCCGCATCGGGCGGCTGGCCGACACCAGCTTCATGGCGCGCAAGATCGGCGAGGACAAACGGCTGATCTGCGCCGCGCCGTCCTATCTCGCGCGTCACGGCACGCCGCAGAAGCCCGACGATCTGCGCCGGCACAATTGCATCGTGTCGCGCGACCATGCCCACCTCAACCGCTGGTCCTTCAAGGTCGACGGCCAGATCGTCGAGATCGACGTGCGCGGCCGCGTCGCCGTCACCGAGGGCGAGGCGCAGATGCAGCTCGCGTTGCAGGGCATCGGCATCGTGCGGCTGACCAGGCTCACGCTGACGCGGGCGATTCGCGACGGCGCACTGGTGCCCCTGCTCGGTGCGTTCTCGGCCGAGGAAGCGGTGAGTATCCATGCGGTCTATCCGCACCGCCGCCATCTCGCGCCCAAGGTGCCGGCCTTCGTCAATTTCCTGATCGAAAAGTTCACGCCGCCGCCTTGGGAGATATGATGCTAGGATCGGTGTCGCCAAACACATGAAAATCGAGGAGGGGACATGGATCGCGACGCGGACCTTTTTGTGCAGGCGTTCTGGGTCAAGTGCCGCGACGTCATCCGGCCCGAGCTCGATCGCGTCATCGACGAACTGAAGAGCGCCGGCCACGACGCCAACGTTTCGACCCAAGAGTATTCGCCCGTCGCCGACGGCCTGCCCGACATCGGCCCCGTGCTCACGCTGACCCTCCATCCCAAGGGCGCGCCGCTGGGCCGCACGCTGCAGTTCCACGGCGATGTCGCCAAGCGCGACCTCGAGATCATCGGCAACGGCAGCAAGGCACAGCGCTATCAGCTCGCCAGCCTCGATGAGGCGGTGGTGAAGCGCGGCGTCGCCGACTGGCTGGCCGTTGCACTCAAATAACTGCCGAGGAAGAACCATGCCCGATGCCATCGACGACCTGTTCCGCCGCTTCGGCAAGGCCTTCAACAAGGCCGATGTCGAGGAGATCGCGGCCTGCGTAACCGCCGACTTCGAATGGCGGCTGAACGCCGGAGCGGCGGCCGGGGCGCCGGGCGGCCGCGTGCTCAAGGGCAAGGACGACCTGCGCGCGCACTTCGCCGACAAGAGCAAGGCGCATCGCGAAGCGCGTTTTTCCGAAGCGCGCATCCATCGCGCCGGCGACAAGCTGTTCGGCACTTTCCGCGTCACCGGCATCGACCATGCCGGCAAGCCGTTCGACCGCTACGGCATCGACCTCTACGAGGTGCGCGACGGCAAGATCGCGTTGAAGGACAGCTACCTCAAGGCTGACTGAGGAAGCGGAGCGCCGCCTCACGGTACATGGCGTAGACCGGACCGATCGAGGCGATGTCGGCCCATTCGTCGGCGGCATGCATGTTTCCGAAACCGACTCCGGGCGCGCAGACGGCAGGGACTCCGCGCGCGGCCAAGAGATTGCCGATGTTGGAGGGGCCGCAGACGTCGGCGGTGAAGCGCCGGCCGAAAGCGGCGCTGGCGGCCTGGGTAAAGCTCTGCACCAGGCGGTCGTCAGGCGGCACGACGTAGGCCGGCCAGGAATCGACGATCTCGATGCCGGCCCCGGCATCGACGGCGCGCACCATGTCTTCCAGCCAGCGCGTGGCCAGAGCGGCATCGAAGGCGCGGGTCAGCCGGATGTCGACATGGCAGACCGCGAGGTCGGGTACGACGCTGAAACCCTCGCCGCCTTCGATGCGTGTCACCGTCACCGCCGGTCCGAAGGGGAAGGCGGCATCGTGCGCGTCTGGAAAGACAGGATCCGCGAGCTTCAGCGCGAAGGCGGCGGCTTTGGTGAGCGCATTGACGCCACGGCGCTCGGCATCGCCGGAGTGTGCAGCGATGCCCGCGAAGCGCAGGCAGGCGCGCAGGAAGCCGCGGCTGCCGTTGACGACACCATCATTGCCGGGATAGCCGAGTGAAGCCGCGTCGGGCAGCGCCGGAATGGCGTCGAGATAGGCACGCACGCCACCGAAGCGGCCAGTGTGCTCGTCGGCGTCGAACAGCACGTGCAGCGTGCCGCGCGGCAGGCCGGTCTCGGCGAAATCGCGCGCAACATGGGCGAGGATGGCGACGCCCGCCTTGGAATCGGCGGTGCCGCGACCGAGCAGCCGGCCGTCCCGCACCATCCCGGAGAATGGCGGCGTGCTCCATTGGCTCGGGTCGCCGGCCGGTGCGGTGTCGATGCAGGCATCGAGGCAGAGGACGGGGCCGCGCGCGGCGCCCCGGATCTCGACCAGCACGGCGACGGCGCGGCCTTGGCCGTCGGTCAGCAGACGGGAGGCGAGGCCGTTCTCCATCAACCAGGCGCGCGCGACGTCGAGCACGGCGTCGGGCGGATCGATGCCGGCGCAGGACGGCGTCTTCACCAACCGCGACGCCAGGGCGAGAATGCTGTCGCGCGGTAACGACACGGCCGCTGGCGCCTGTCAGTCCGCCGCCTGCCTTTGCGCAGTGCGGTCGGGCGTCAGGCTGTAGGTCGTGAAGCGCCTGTTGAGGGACGGCATCGGACAGGCCTCGAGATGGCCTTCGGCGGGCCGCATCAGGATCATGGCCGCCGTCGCCGTCTTCACGCCGCGCGTATTGAGGCGCGGCGGCCGGCACACCGACCAGGGTGAGTTCCAGTCGTCGAAGAAGGCGTTGCGGAAGTCGTCCAAGGTGAGCTTGCCGCGCCTGGGCGTGAGCTGGTCGCGCACGCGCTTGTCGCGATAGATCGAGCAGGGCGTCTCGGGCAGGCCGGTGTCCTTGACCTTGGCCCGCGCCGAGTCGGCGATCCAGTGGTTCGCGTGGACGTAAAGGCCGCGATCGGGCGCCAGCCAGAACGTGTCGTCGGGTGCGCATTCGAAGCCAAAGGCCTCGCCGCCCCCGGAGCCTGTCGCGTGGCTCACCGCCATGTGGTTGGAGCCGAGCTTGGGCGTCGATACGATGGTCTGCACCGCCTCGGCGAGATGGCTGCTTTCCAGCACCTTGCGCCGCACGAAGGGCAACGGCACGCCCTGGCCGCATTTGTAGTCGCGGTCGCATTGCAGGGCGTTGGCGGTGAGCCCGATGCCGGCCGAGTTCAGCCCGGAGCGCGCGAGGCCGCCCGCTTCGGTGAAGGTCAGGATGTCGGGGCCGTCATCGCGATGGATGCGCAGCACCACGCCGGTCTCCGCGCACTCGGCACGCCAGTCCCAGTTCTGGCCATGCAGCAGCACGCCGTCGACGCTGGCTTCGGGCAGCGCCAAAGCCGCGGTGCAGCCATCCGGGACCTGCTTCGCCTCCTGCTCCTGACGCGCCGCAGCCACCATCTCGGTGCGGGCGTTCATCAGCACCACGGCGGCGAAGGGCTCGTTTGCGCCCTCGGCGATGCCTCGCATCTCCTCGACGTAGGTCGGATCGAACTTCTCGATCGACGGCACCAGCGCCTCGGCGCGGCGCTCGAGCTCGGCCCAGTCGACACCGCTCTTCAGCAGCGATTCGGCGTACATCTTGGCGCCGTGCCGCAGGCGGTCGGCGGCGGCCTTGCCGTGCGTGCGGCCGCGCTCACGCGGGCCGCCGGAGAGATCGATCAGGGGAAACGGTGCGTACTCGGTCATCGACGCCTCGCTTTCAGAAGGGTTTTAGCACCGCAAGAAACACGATGGCGATCATCAGCACCGTCGGAGCCTCGTTCCACCAGCGATAATACGTTGCAGCCCTGGTGTTCTTGTCGGCTTCGAAGTCCTTGCGCCAGCGTGCGTAAAGGTGATGGATCAGGGTGAGGCCCGCGACCAGCGAGAACTTCACCTGCCACCAGGCGGCATGCCACCAGTCGCCACGCCAAGCCAGCGCCAGGCCGAAGATCCAGACCAGGATCATCGCCGGGTTCATGATGCCGCGGAGCAGGCGGCGCTCCATGACCTTGAATGTCTCGCTCTGCCTGGAACCCTTCTCGGCGTCGGCGTGATAGACGAAAAGGCGCGGCAGGTAGAGCAGGCCCGCCATCCAGGCGATGACGGTCACGATGTGCAGGGCCTTCAGGATCTCATAGAGCATCGCTTACCAGCCTCGCGAGGCCCGCAATGAACAGCGGGTGGGTGCCGACGGTCGGTACGCGGATGTAGGCGGGCACGCCGACCTTGTCGGCGAGATGGCGATACTCGACGTCGAGCTCGACCAGGGTCTCGGAGTGTTCCGACACGAAGGACAGCGGATAGAGCACGACCGAGACCTTGTCGGCGCCAGCGCGCGCGATCTCGGCATCGGTCGAAGGACCGATCCATTTGAGCGGACCGACACGGCTTTGATAGCAGACCGACCAGTCGAGGCCGCCGACGGCATCGGCAATGGCCTTGGCCGTCTGCTCGACCTGGCTCTGGTAGGGATCGCCCGCCTTGATCACTCGCTCGGGCAGGCCGTGGGCGGAGAACAGCACGCGATGCGGCACGTCGCCGACCTGGGCCAGGCCTTCCTTCAGGAGCGCGACAGACGCTGCGATAAATCCCGGCTCGGTCGGATAATCCTTCACGACCTTGACCGGTACCTTGAACTTCGCCGCGTCGTTCCAGGCCTTGAACGACGATGCCGTGGTCGCGGTCGAGAACTGCGGATAGAGCGGCAGCAGCACGATGCGGTCGGGCTTGAAGCGCTCGACCGACCGCACGACAGCCTGGGTCATGGGATGCCAGTAGCGCATGCAGACGTAGCCGCGCCATTCATGTTCTCCGCCCAGTGCTTCCTCGAGCGCGCGCGCCTGTGCCTCGGTCTGGCCGAGGATGGGCGAGGAGCCACCGATCTTGTCGTAGATCGCCCGCGCCGTCGGTGCGCGTCGGCGTGCCAGAAAGCTCGCCAGTGGGCCCCGGATGAAGCCGGGCACGCGCAGGATCGCGGGATCGCCGAACAGGTTGCGCAGGAAGGGCTGCACCGCTTCCAGGGAATCCGGACCACCGAGATTGAACAGGATGATCGCGATCTTCACGAGGTGCCACTCATGAGGTGGAGGGCTTCCAGTTGCGCACGATCTCGACGAGCTGGGCGACATGCTCGGGCGGCGTTTGAGGCACCACGCCGTGGCCGAGATTGAACACGAAAGGACCGTGACCGAGCTTGTCGAGGATGCGCGTGGCCTCGCGCTCGAGTGCCGCTCCGCCGGCCACCAGCATCAGGGGATCGAGATTGCCCTGCAGGCAGATATGCGGCTGCAGCTCCCGCGCCGCCCAATGGGCGCCGATGCCGGTATCGATCGACAGCGCGGCAAAGACGTCGCTGCGGCGGTACATCAGGGCCGCCGGACCGACGGCGCGCGGGAAGGCGATGATCGGCGTCCTGGGATGGCGCGCATGCACGGCATGGGCGATGCGCACCATCGGCTCGAGCGACCAGGCGAAGAGCTGCTCTTCGGGCAGCACACCGGCCCAGGAATCGAAGAGTTGCACGGCGTCGGCGCCGGCCTCGATCTGATTGACGAGATGATCGACCACGGCGTCGACCAGGAGATCGATCAGCAGGCTGAAGGAATCGGGATGGCGATAGGCCCAGCTCTTCACCTTGGCGAAGTCGCGGCTGCCGCCGCCCTCGATCATGTAGCAGGCAAGAGTGAAGGGCGCGCCGGCGAAGCCCAGCAGTGCCGTCTCGCGCGGCAGCTCCGCCCGAGTTCGACGGATGGCTTCGTAGACCGGCGCCAGCTTCTCGGGCAGACGGGCCCGGGTGAGCTTGCCGAAGTCGGCGGGATCGGTCAGCGCTTCGAGCTTCGGGCCTTCGCCCTCTTCGAACCATACCTTCTGGCCCAGCGCATCGGGCACCACCAGTATGTCGGAAAAGATGATGGCGGCATCGAACCCGAAGCGGCGCACCGGCTGCAGGGTGACCTCGACCGCCTTGTCCGGCGTGTAGCAGAAATCGAGGAACGACTTCGTCTTCGCCCGGATGGCGCGATACTCCGGCAGATAGCGCCCGGCCTGGCGCATCAGCCAGATCGGCGGCGTCGGAAAGCGTGTCCCCGCCAGGGTGTTCAGGAACTTGCCTGAGCTCAAGCTCTCATCCTCATGCCTTCCCTCTTACTCTTTCATAATAGGTAGTAGCAGTAGTAGAGGGTGTGCCACATGGGGATGCGCCTTATTGGCCAGCGTTCCCCAGCCCGCTGTGGACCGGCGAGGGTCGATTCGACGGGCTTTTGTCGCCTGATTCACGACTCGCATCCCATTCCTCCCAGCTTGTCCGCAAGGGATGGGGATCGGCATCGGCTGGGCGAGTCGTGTCCCGAATCGGCTGGGCCGCGCCGGTCACGACGCTTGTCCCCGTGTTGCCACGAACAATCCTGCATTTCTCCCCGGGCCTCTGTGGGGTAAAAAAGACCGTGGCAAACCGAAATTTTCACGTCCATCTCGTATCCGACTCGACCGGCGAGACCGTATCGAGCGTGGCGCGCGCGTGCCTGGTGCAATACGAGGGCGTATTCGTGCAGGAGCACGTGTGGTCGCTGGTTCGCACCAAGGGCCAGATGGACAAGGTCATGCAGGCCGTCGAACGCGACCGTGGCCCCGTGCTCTATACGCTGGTCGACCCCGAACTGCGCGACCTGGTGCGCGATCACTGCCGGCGCCTGCAGCTGCCGTGCGTCGGGGTGCTCGACCAGGCGATGAGCGTGCTGGCCGTCCACTTCCATTCCAAGAGCGAGCAGTGGCCGGGCCGCCAGCACCAGCTCGACGAAGGCTACTTCGACCGCATCGATGCCATGCACTACACCCTGGCGCACGACGACGGCCAGTCGACGCACGACCTGGAGGATGCCGACGTCATCCTGGTCGGCCCGTCGCGTACGTCAAAGACGCCGACCTGCGTGTATCTCGCCAACCGCGGCGTGCGCGCGGCCAATGTGCCGCTGGTGCCGCTGGTCGATCCGCCGTCGGCGCTCGAGAATGCCAAGCGGCCGCTGATCGTCGGGCTGATCACCGACCCCGAGCGGCTGGTGCAGATCCGCGTCAATCGGCTCCGCCTGCTGCAGCAGAACACCGAGACCGACTACACCGACATGGACAACGTGCAGCGCGAGATCCAGGAAGCGCGTCGTCTCTATGCCCGCCGCAAGTGGGCGACGATCGACGTCACGCGCCGGTCGATCGAGGAGACGGCGGCGGCGATCCTGCAGATGCTCGCCGTACGTCGCGAACAGCGGTTGCAGGCGACGGAATAGGCATCGGCAAGGGAGGCGATCATGGGCATTCGTCATCCTCGGTTTGGTGTTGCGGTTGGTCTGGTTCTTGCTGCTTCGACGGCGCTCGCCGCGAATGGCATCGACGTCACGCGCGGCCAGGACGCGATGTTGTTCGGCAATTGCGTGCCGAGCCTCGTGGTCGAGAACAACTCGATGGAGATCATCGACTATCTGCAGGTCGATGTCGCCGTCGCTCTGGAGAACGGTCAGGAACGCGTCATCGAGCTCAAATCGGCATACCGGGAAGGCGTGCTGCATCCAATCGGGGTCGGAGGGAGAGCGGTCTTGCAACAACATCTCGATACATCGAAAGCCCTGGGCGTCGGCTGCGGCGACCTGAAGACGCGCCGCGTCGTGCGCACCATTTGCGAAGCCGAAGGCGGCACGTCGTGCGCCTCGTCGGTGTCGGTGAAGCCATGATGCGCCGGAGAACACTCGTCGGCGCCGCCGGCGCTTCGCTGCTTGCCGCTCCTGCTCTCGGACAGGGCGCGTTTCCGAACAAGCCCCTGAAGGTGGTCGTGCCCTATCCGCCGGGCGGCGGCACCGACGGCCTCGGCCGCATCACCTGCCAGTTCCTGTCGGAGAAGCTCGGCCAACCGATCGTGGTCCAGAACATCGGCGGTGCATCGGGCACGGTGGGTTCGGACACGATCAGGCGGGCCGACCCGGACGGCTATTCGCTGCTGTTCAATGCCAGCCTGTTCGTGCTGGGCAAGGCGGTTGCGCCGACCTGCCCGTACGATCCGGTGACCGACTTCCGGCCGATTGCCCAGGCGGGCGAGGCGCCGCTGGTGCTGCTGTGCGCCAACAGCGTGCCGGGCACGGACTACAAGAGCACCATCGAGGCCATCGCCAAAGAGCCGAAGAAGTACTTCTTCGCCCTGTCGTCGGGCGGCTCGGCCGGCCATATCGCCACCCTGGCGTTCCTCAAGAAGACCGGCCTGCCGCTCGACACCATCCTCTACAAGGGCACGGCGCCGGCCAACGCCGACATCGTGGCGGGAAACGTCCAGCTCTTCATGGACCCCTGGACGGCGCTGCTGCCGCTCGCCACGTCGGGCCGAGCGCGCGGCCTGCTCGTGACGTCCAAGGAGCGCACCAAGCTCGCCCCCAACATCCCGACGTCCGACGAAGTCGGGCTGAAGGACTTCAACATCAGCTCGTGGTACGGCGTGTGGGCCCCGAAAGACACGCCCGATCCCATTGCCGACAGGCTCGCGAGCGCTATGGCGGAGGTCTCCAAAGACCCGGCCTTCGTCGAGAAGACGACGTCGCTCGGCATCGTGCCGACGGCGCGCGGCCCCAAGGACTTCGCCGCGTTCATCAAGACCGAGGTCGAGGTGAATACGGCGCTCCTGAAGGAGTCGGGGTTCAAGCCGGAGTAACGGCGCTCGGCACGTGTCGGTGGCTTGACGTCAAACCGTACAGACTGTACGGTTTGCTATGAGCCGCGTTGCTCGCAAAGGCGCTGAAGAAGCGCGCAGCCAACTTCCGGACTTGCTTATCGCTGCCGAGAAGGGTCGCTCGACGATCATAACGCGCCATGGCAAGCCGGTCGCAGCCTTGGTGCCGATCGATGCTTATGACTCGGCCGTTCGCCAGGAACCGTTGCTGCCTTTGGCGGGGACAGGTCGCGGATTGTGGGGCAAGGACAGCTCCCATACCGTCGACAAGCTGCGCGACGAATGGGACCGATAGGAATCGACGATTTGCCGGACCAGGCTCTTCTCCTGGTTGATTCCGCACCCATCATCTACTTCCTTGAAGGGCATCCCAAGTACGGCCCGCATTTTCGACCACTGTTCGAAGCGCATGCGACCGGCCTCGTGCGATTCGCCGTTACCACCATCACTGTTTGCGAAGTGCTGACAGGTCCGTTCAGGGAAAACGATGATGCAACCGCTCGGCGGTATCGCGCAGTGCTCGACTCCTGGCAACTCGTCGATCTCGATGCCGATATCGCGGAAAGCGCGGCGCGGCTGAGGACATCGCTTCGACTGAGGTTGGCCGACGCCGTTCAGGCTGCAAGCGCGCTGGCGATAAATGCGGCCGCTCTTGTCACGCATGATCGGGATTTCTCACGGGTGCGATCGCTTCGCATCATCTCGTGATCTCACGAAGCGATCCGCCGAAATAGCTGAACGGCGACACCTTCGCTGTGAACAATGGCAAGCTGGCCTACGCCGGTGACCTACTCCGCCGCCTTCGGCACCGGCTCGAAGCGCGTGTCGAAGTCGCGGATCGATTTCTCGACCGTGTCGGCGACCTGCTTCAGCTTCTCCTGGTTGACCACCTTCAGGCCGAACAGGTCCTTCACGTAGAACACGTCGACGGCGCGCTCGCCGTAGGTGGTGATGTGGGCCGAGGCGATCTGCAGGTTCATGCGCGTCAGCGCGCGTGTCACGACATGCAGGAAACCCGGCCGGTCGCGGCCGTTGACCTCGATCACGGTGAACGTGTCGGAAGCGTTGTTGTCGATCAGCACGCGCGGCTCGACGGTGAAGACACGGTCGCGCTTCGGGTACGAGGCACGCTGACTGTCGAGCTCGCGCTGGATGTCGAGCCGATTGCTGAGCGCGATCTCGACACGGGCGGCGAGCCGGGCCAGGCGCTGCGGACCGTCGAACGGCTTGCCCTCGAGATCCTGGATCCAGAACGTGTCGAGCGCCATGCCGTTGGCCAGGGTGAAGATCTTGGCATCGACGATGTTGGCGCCGCTGATCGCCATGGCGCCCGCCAGCCGGGCGAACAGGCCGTGGGTATCGAGCGTGTAGATCGTCACTTCGGTGACCGAGCGCTCGCCGTCGATGCGATGTTCGATGGCCAGCGGCTGATGCTCGCGCTCGGCGCGCCGCACCAGCTCGGCCTGCCGGGCCAGGGTGTTGGGATCGAACGACAGCCAATAGGGCGCATAGCCACGCGCGAAATGCTCCTCGCGCTCGGCGTCGGTCCAGCTCGCCAGGCGCTTGGTCACCTCGGCCTGGATCTGCTTGATGCGTTCGGCACGGCCGCCCGACAGCGTGCCGCCCGACAGGACCTGCAGGGTGGCGTAGTAGAGCTGGCGCAGCAGGGCCGCCTTCCAGCCGTTCCACACGGTGGGCCCGACGGCGCGGATGTCGCACACGGTCAGCACCAACAATAGGCGCAGGCGCTCGGGCGACTGCACCAGGGCGGCGAAGGTGTCGATGGTCTTGGGATCCATCAGGTCGCGCTGGAAGGCGGTGCCCGACATGGCGAGGTGGTAGCGCACCAGCCACGCCACGGTCTCGGTCTCGGCGGCGCTCAGCCCCAGGCGCGGCCCGAGCTGCATCGCCACGTCGGCGCCGAGGATCGAATGATCGCCGCCGCGGCCCTTGGCGATGTCGTGCAGCAGCACGGCGAGATAGAGCACCGGCCGCGACAGGATCTTGTGCACCACCTCGGCCGACAGCGGATGATCTTCCTTGAGGGTGCCGTTCTCGATGCGCGAGAGGATGCCGATCGCCCGGATGGTGTGCTCGTCGACCGTGTAGGTGTGATACATGTCGTGCTGCGTCTGGGCGACGACGCGGCCGAAATCGGGAATGAAGCGGC
>JAEZIF010000103.1 GCA_023416135.1 Pseudomonadota bacterium | reverse complement strand
TCGACAGCGGCGCGAGCTGGGGCTACTTCGACTTCCGCCGCATCCGCGAGCGCTTCGAGGACGGCTTCCAGTCGCTGCCGGTCGACTGGACGATCTCGTCTGTGAGGAAGCGGGCGTTCTTCGGACTGCTGAAGGAAATCACCGGCGTTTGATCAGCGACTGCGCAAACTTGATGAACAAAGCAGCCGCAACCAGAGATGCTGTAGCGCGTTCAGCAAGATTTTTTTGCGCCAGCATCGTAGTCGGCAAGCAAACGCAGTTCGTAGGCTTGGCGCAACGCACGTCCCTGATCGCGTGACGCTGCGGACAGGTCCTTCGCGAAAAGACGGAAGCGACTGACCAAGGCGGAGTGCGTCTTCGGATATTGCCCTTCGCGATACAGAAGAACCGCCGTGGCAGCGTGATACATCGCATAGTAGGCATGATGGGCGACGCCTTCTGCATCCTTGGTCGGATTGTACGTCTTGGCGACGCGAACGAGCCGGCGCGCCTTGCTCAGGCGCTGGCTGATCTCGCTCGTCAAACAGCAATACCGTCCCTGCGAACAGAGCGCAGGAAGAAGCTGTCTCCGGTCTCGCGTCGCGCTGGCAAGACAACGGGATGGATGTTCCAACCACGATCAAAGAAGAGATCGGAACCAATATGAGAAAGCGCGGTGGCCTCGCGAGCGGCCACCTTTCCCTTGATGAAAACCGCGACATCCCAGTCCGAATCGCGCCGCGCGTCGCCGCGCGCACGGGAGCCGTAGAGCACCACTTTCTTCACCCTGCCGGGAAGCGTGCTCTCGGCCCGACGCTTGAACTCACGGACGGGTTCGAGGTTGGACTTCATCCGGGCACTTTAGCATGCCCAGTTACTACCGTCGCCCGTCGAGCCAGCCCATCTCCTGATGCTGCCGCGCCTCGAAGGCCGCGATCTCGGCCTCGTAGCCAAGCGTCAGGTTCACCTCGTCGACGCCCTTCAGCAGGCAGTCCTTGCGAAAGGAATCGATCTCGAAGCGGTCGGTCTTGCCGTCGGGTCCCATCACCGTCTGCTTGGCAAGGTCGATGGCGATCGCGGCGCCCGGGCGGGCATGCAGCTGCGCGCGCAACTCCGCGACGCGCGCTGCATCGAGCCGGATCGGCAGCGCACCGTTCTGGAAACAGTTGTTGAAGAAGATGTCGCCGAAGCTGGGCGCGATGAACGCCTTCAGCCCGTTGTCGACCATCACCGTCACCGCGGTCTCGCGCGAGGAGCCGCAGGCGAAGTTGCGCTCGGCGACGACGATGCGGGCGCCCTCGTAGCCCGGCCGGTTCATGATGAACTCCGGCCGCGGCTTGCCGCCCGGGTCGTAGCGCAGGTCGTTGAACAGGTGCTTCGTTTGGTCGGGTCGCGGCCGGCCGAGGAAGCGCGCCGGGATGATCTGGTCGGTGTCGATGTTGGGCTGGTCGACCGGGATCGCCGCCGCCTCGAGGGTGGTGAAGGGTTCCATGGCGCGTCTCCTAGCCGAGCAGGCGGCGGACGTCGGTGAAGCGGCCGGAGACCGCGGCGGCCGCGGCCATCGCCGGGCTGACGAGATGGGTGCGCACGCCGGGGCCCTGGCGGCCGACGAAGTTGCGGTTGGAGGTCGAGGCGATACGCTGTCCCGGCTCGCCTGTGTCGCCGTTCATGCCGACGCACATCGAGCAGCCGGGCTGCTCGCGCCATTCGAAACCGGCGTCGCGGAACACCTTGTCGAGGCCCTCGGCCTCGGCCTGCTTCTTCACCAGGCCTGAGCCCGCCACGACCCAGGCCGGAATCACCGCCTTGCGGCCGCGCGCGACCCTGGCGGCGGAGCGCAGGTCCTCGATGCGGCTGTTGGTGCAGGAGCCGATGAAGACGCGATCGACCGCCACCTGCTCGAGCGGTGTGCCCGGCTGCAGGCCCATGTAGTCGAGCGCGCGCACCATGCTGTCCTTCTTGGCCGCGTCCGGCGCGGTGCCGGGCTCGGGAATACGCGCCGTGATGGGCAGCGCATCTTCGGGGCTGGTGCCCCACGTCACCATCGGCACAATGTCGGCGGCATCGAGGCTGACGTCACGGTCGAACAGCGCGCCCTCGTCGCTCGGCACGGTGCGCCAGAAGGCGACGGCCTTGTCCCAGTCGGCGCCCTGCGGCGCGAAGGGTCGGCCCTTGAGATAGGAGATGGTGGTGTCGTCAGGCGCCACCATGCCGGCCTTTCCACCGGCCTCGATCGACATGTTGCAGACCGTGAGCCGGCCCTCGATCGACAGGCCGCGGATCGCGCTGCCGGCATATTCGATGACATGGCCCACGGCGCCGGCCGCGCCGATGCGGGCGATGATCGCCAGGATCACGTCCTTGGCCGTGACGCCCTCGGCCAGGGTGCCGTCGACGCTGACGCGCATCGCCCTGGGCTTGCGCTGCCACAGGCATTGCGTCGCCATGACGTGCGCCACCTCCGACGTGCCGATGCCGAAGGCGAGCGCGCCCAACGCGCCGTGCGTAGAAGTGTGGGAATCGCCGCACACCAGGGTGAGTCCGGGCTGGGTGATGCCCTGCTCCGGCCCGACGACATGGGCGATGCCCTGCCGCTCGTCGCCGACGTCGAACAGCGTGACGCCGCTCTCGGCGGTGTTCTCGGTGATCTCCTCGACCAGCCGGCGATGCTGCGCGTCGGGGATGTCGGCCTTGCGGCTGCTGTTGCTCAGCACGTAGTGGTCGGGCGAGGCGAAGCCGCGGTCGGGCCGCCGCAGCTTCAGCTTGCGCCGGCGCAGCTGGGCATAGCCGCCGGCGGAGCCGTCGTGCATCAGATGACGGTCGATGTAGAGCAGCGTGTAGCCGTCATCGCGATCGACGACGATGTGCCGTCGCCAGATCTTCTCGAACATCGTTTGCGGCGGCGATGCCATGACGGTCTCCCTATTCGGCGGCGGCCTTGATCGGATCGCGGAAGGCGGTGCGGCGCTCGTCCCACTCAGCGGCGCCGAAGCGGGCGAAGGTCTTCGCCGGCGAGCCGGAGACCGGCGGGAACTTGCCCTCCTTCAGGTCGCCCAGCAGGCGGTCGCAAGCCTGGATGATGCCGCCCAGCAGCAGGCCCGGCACGATGGCGATGGCGTAGCCCATGCGTTCGGCCGTCTCGAGCTCGATCTCGGGCGTCTTGCCGCCGCGCACGACGTTCAGCAGGCACGGCCCCTGGACGCGCTTCGGCACGGCCTCGATCTCGGCCATGGTCTGCGGCGCCTCGACGAAGGCCACGTCCGCGCCGTTGGCGAGGGCGGCGTTGGCGCGCTCGACCGCCTCGTCGAGCCCGACCACCGCGCGCGAATCGGTGCGGGCGATGATGCAGAAGTCCTTCGACTTGCGGGCGGCTGCGGCGGCGCGGATCTTGGCGACGAAGTCGTCGCGGCTCACCAGCTCCTTGTTCTCGAGATGGCCGCACTTCTTGGGGAACACCTGGTCCTCGATATGGATGGCCGCGACTCCGGCGCGCTCGAACTCCTGGACCGTGCGGAAGACGTTGAGCTCGTTGCCGAAGCCCGTGTCGCTGTCGCTGATCAGCGGGATGTCGATCGAGTTCACGATCCTCGCGGCGTTGCCCACCATCTCGGTCATGGTGATCAGGCCGTAGTCGGGATAGCCCAGCGTCGCCGACGTGCCGGCGCCGGTCATGTAGACGGCGGGGAAGCCCGCCCGGGCGATGGCGCGGCCGGTGATGCAGTCGATGGCGCCCGGTGCGGTGATCATCTTGCGGCTGGCGAGCAGGCTGCGGAGCTTGGCGGCGTTGGACATGGACGGACTCCCTTCAGGAAAGTTCATGGTTTTCCGGACCGCAGGCGTCTCGCGCGCGGTCCGGAAGACGAAGAAAACTGGAACTGCTCGGGCTGCATGTCGTAGCGCAGCTTGAGATGCTCGGGCACGGCCAGCATCTCGACGTACTCGACGGCGCGGCCGTCGCTGGCGAGCATCAGGCTGCGCAGGTCGATCAGCGCTGCGCCGACCTTGACGCCGAGCCGCGAGGCGACCAGCGGCTCGGCCAGCGACGCCGAGACGAGCTGCTGGGCGCCGGCGATCTTCACGCCGGCGCGCGCCAGGAGCTTGTAGAGCGGGATGCGGTTCAGCTCTTCGGCGGTGAAGGTGCGGCCCAGCGCCTCGGGCACGTAGCTCACCAGGTGCATCACCGGCACGCCGTTCTGCGAGCGCACGCGCACGGCGCGCTGCACCGGCCGGTCGCCCTGCCACAACTTCTCACGCGCGAAGCCGCGGGCCTCGACGTAGCCGAACTCCAGCACCTTGGCCACGGTCTCGGTGCCGTAGGCGACGATATTCTCGATCACCGACGACATCGGCATGCGCATGGTCTGGCCGATCCGCGGCTTGACCACGGTGCGCCGGCCGGCGCCGCGCTCGATCAGGCCGGCATCCTGCAGGCTCGCCATGGCGCGGCGCACGGTGATGCGCGACACGCTGAACATGAGCGTGAGCTGCTCCTCGGTCGGCAGCGCCTCGCCCACCGCGTAGCGGCCGGTCGAGATGCCGTCGGCCAGCACGAGGTAGATCTGGTGATGCAGTGGCGAGCCCATCTCGCGCGCGACGGCGATGCGGTTCATGTCTTCTCCGGGTCCGGAGCGGCACCGCGATGCAGGTGGCGGTCGATGGCAAGCAAGGCGCCGTTGGCCAGGATGGCGAAGGCCGAGATCAGCACGGCAATGGCGAGGATGGTCTTGACGTCGTGCAGGTCGATCGCGGTCATGAGCAGGAAGCCGAGCCCGCGCTGCGAGGCGAACAGCTCGCCCAGCATCGTGCCGAGCAAGGTGAGCGAGAAGCCGATGCGCAGGCCGGAGAAGATCTCGGGCAGGGTCGCCGGGACCAGGATGTGCCACGCGGTTTGCGCCGGGGTGAGTCGCATCGAGCGGCCGGCGCGCAGGTACGTGCGGTTGACGTTGCGCACGGCGTTCATGGTGAACAGCACCACCGGAATGATGCCGTGCAGGGCGCCGAAGGCGACCTTGGCCGGCATACCGAGCCCGAACAGCAGCAGGATCACCGGATAGAGCGTGATCTTCGGGACGGAGTAGAGACCCACCAGGATCGGCTCGGCGACCTCGCCGGTGAGGCGATGGCCGCCCAACAGGACACCGACCAGCACGCCGCCGATGCAGGAGATCGCCAGCGCCTGCAGGAAGGCGAGCCCGGTCTCGCGCAGATGCGGCAGGAAGCGCGCCTGGCCGATCATCTCCCAGAGATGGGCCAAGGTCGGCGCCGGTGCCGTGACGGCGGAATCACCCGCGATGTGGTGCAGCACCTGCCACAGGGCAACCAGGCCGATCGCCACCAGGATCGGATCGCGGAGGGAGCGCAGCGACAGGGTCATGGCGTCCCTCCTCTCATGTCAGGCCCCGTCGCCGCGCCAGCCGGCGCTCCCAGGTCCAGACCAGCATGTTGAAGCTCGTGACGATGGCCAGCACGAACAGGATCAGGGCATACATGCGCGGATTGTCGAAATTGTCATAGGCATAGGCGATCTCGTGGCCGATCCCGCTGGTCGACAGGATGAACTCGCCGGCGATCACGCCGATGAAGGAATAGGCCACGGCGAGCTTCAGGCCGGACAGGATGTGCGGCGCAGCGGCCGGCAGGCGGATGCGCCAGATCTCCTGCACCAGCGACAGGCGATGGATGCGCGCGGTCTTGAGCAGCACGCGCGGCACACGGTCGAGTCCCGCCATGGTGGCCACGATCATGGCGACCATGGCGAACAGCGTCGCCAGCACGATCAGCGGCGCCGGCCCCAGGCCGAAGATCACGATCAAGAGCGGATAGAAGGCGAAATGCGGAATCGCGTAATAGGCGGCGAGGAAGGGATTGAAGGCGCGGCGCAGGACCGGAATCCAGTGCAGCACGAAGCCGATTGCGAAGCCGCCGACGATCGCCAGCGTCATGGCGATCGCGACGGCCGACAGGGTCTGCTTCACGTGGCTGCCGAAGTCGTCGGACTGCAGCGTCTCGACCAGGGCCTTCACCATCGCCGAAGGCGCGATCACCAGCGTCGCGGGAATGGCGCCGGTGCGGCACGCGACCTCGAGCGCGGCGACGGCGCCGACCAGCACCACGGTTCGGATGACAGTGGCTTTGGCGATCACGCCGCCGTTCCTCCCATCAAGCTCCTCTCCCCCTAAACGGGGGAGAGGAGCTTGAGGTGAGTGCACGCATCGACTCAGCACGCAAGTACGACCACAGTCGCGCCGTCACGGCCCCGAAGTCGGGCCGTTCGGCCAGGCGCGAATCGCGGTCGCGCGGCCAGCCGGTCTCGACAATGTCGATGAAGCGACCCGGCCGGGCCGACATCACGCCGATGCGGTCGGACAGCAGGTTCGCCTCGTCGAGCGCATGGGTGATCAGGAGCACCGTGGCCCCGGTCTCGCGCCACAGACGCAGCAGCTCGTCGCCCATCAGCAGGCGGGTCTGCTGGTCGAGCGCGCCGAACGGCTCGTCGAGCAGGATCAGCCGCGGCTGCAGCACCAGGGTGCGCGCGATGCAGACGCGCTGGCGCATGCCGCCGGAGAGCTGGCTGGGATAGGCCCGGCGAAAATCCTGCAGCCCCATGAAGCCGATGGCGAAGTCGACACGACGGCGCGTCTCGGCCGCCTCCATGCCGGCACGGCGCAGGCCGAAGGCGACATTGTCCTCGACCGACAGCCAGGGGAAGCTCGCATCCTCCTGGAAGACCACGCCGACGCCGTCCGGCACCTCGCCCAGCACGCGCTTGCCCTCGAGCTCGACCGTGCCGGCCGACGGCACAGCGAGCCCGGCCAGCACATCGAGCAGGGTGGACTTGCCGCAGCCCGACGGCCCGACGACACTCAGGAACTCACCGACACGCAGATCCAGCGACAGCGGACCCAGCGCATGGACTTCGCCGTGGCCGGCGCGCGGCGGATAGATGCGCGTCACACCGTCGAGACGCGCATGGATCTTGTACGTCTCGGCGGCGGGAACCGTGGCGAGCCGGGTCGCCATCACTGCGTCTTCGCTGCGGGCTCAAAGCCCGGCTGGATCGCCACCTTCCAGTCGATCGGAAGCTGCAGGGCGCCGACCGAGCCCAGCGCCTCGGCCATCGCCTCCATCAGAGGCCTTTTCAGCTCGCCGTAGCTCCACCAGGTCGGATTCATCTTGATGATGTTGTTCAGCGCGTTGGCGGCGACGTCGGGCGGCAGATTGTAGGCCTTGGCCACGATGGCGGCGGCTTCCTTGGGATTGGCGTAGAGGAACTCGACGCCCTTGCGGCGCGCCTCGATCACGGCCCGCAGCTTCTCGGGACGCTTGGCGATGGTCTCGTCGGTGGCGATGGCGACGGTCTGGGTATAGGCCGGCAGCTTCTCGTCGAGCCACGGAATGACCTTGTACTTCACGCCGGCCTTCTCCTTCTGGGAGTAGATCGGCTCGGGAATGATCGCAACATCGACCTTGTTGTGTTCGAGCGCCGTCAGGCCGGCGCCGAAATCCCCGATCGCGATCATCTTCACGTCGGCGACCGGAACGTTCCACGAATTGAGCGCCGACAACGTCACGCTCTCGCTCACGGACTTCGGCCGCGAATAGACGAAGCGCTTGCCCTTGAGGTCGGCGGGCTTGTCGATCGCCTCGCCGACGCGGGTCACCCAGAAGCTGCTGCGGCCGTCGGTGCCGCCGCTCAGGATCTTGATGTTGAAGCCTTCCTTGATGGCGCTGAGCGCCGCCGGCAGCGCCACTTCGGCGTAGAGCGTTTCGCCTGCCATCATGTTGCGCACCGAGGTGCCGCCGCCCTTGGAGGTCAGGATGCCGCTGACGTCGACGCCCGCTTCCTTGAACCAGCCCTTCTCCAGGGCAATGGCGTAGGGCACGCCGTAGAGCAGCGAGCCGTAGTGCGTGACGACGATGTCCTCGGCGCGGGCGGCCGTCGACAGCGACATCAGGCCGGCACAGGCGATCGCGCACGCACGCACAAGGGCCTTGAATGGCATCATGTTCCCTCCCGGGCTATGGGGCCGCCGCGGGAAGCGCCGGCTCTTCTATTGTTATGACATTAGGACAATGAAAAACGGCGAGTCAAACCGGCAACGCCGCCCGTTTTCGACAAGCAGAGTCGGCGCGACGAGTTCCGATCTACGGCGTCGCGCCGCAGGCATCGGCCAAGCGCGCGGCATCGCGCCAGACGATGCGGCTGTGCGCGACCTCGGCTCCATCGACCTCGCCGAAGCCACCTTCGACGATCGCACCGCCTAGCCGGCGATAGAAGTCGATAGCGCGCACATTGTCGTCGAATACCCAGAGATAGGCGCCCGTCTCGCCGCGCGCGGCGACCCGGCGCATCGCCTCGCCCAGCAGGCGACGGCCGAGGCCGCCGCTGCGTCGCTCGGGCCGGACATGCAGATTGTCGATATAGGCACCGAAGCCGGGATCACCCTTGGCCCAGACTGCGATGAAGCCGAGGTCACCGGCGATCAGCACTGTGTCGTCGGGCGCCATGGCGGCGAGCTTGCCGCTCCAGGGCGTCCGCCGCTCCCCATCGAGCGAGGGACCGAGCGTGCTGTCCTTGAAGATACCGCGATAGGCCGAGCGCCAACTCGCGGCGTGCAGGGCGGCGATGGCATCGGCATCGGCGATAGTGGCCGGTCGGATCGTCGGTTCGTTCACGACCCGGTCGTTCGCGTCGTCGGATACGCAGGCAGGCCGTCGGCGATCGTCACCCAGGAGAGTTTCGAGCGCACGAAGGTGTGGTCCCGGGGAGCCGCCTGGTCGGGCTCGTCGAGGGAGCAAGTCGTGACGTCGAGGTCGGCGGGCGTGCGCGTCGATTGATAGGTGAGCGTGGTGCCGCAATCGGCGCAGAACGAGCGCGTCGCATGCTCCGACGACTTGAAGCGCTGCGGCCGGCCGGCCACGAACCGGATCGAATCCGGCGGCACGCTGAACCACGCCACCGACGGGGCGCCGGCGACATGCCGGCACATCGTGCAGTGGCAGATCGTCTGCTTCGTGGGCTCGGCGTCGATCTCGTAACGCACCGCGCGGCAGAAGCATCCTCCTTGCAGCATCATCGTCTCCCTGGTTTACGCAGCATCGGCATGATGACCGGCGACTGGCCGGACTGCGCCCGCCCGACGATCTCGAAGCCGTGCCGCTGGTACAGCGGGATGTTCCGCGGATTGGACGATTCGAGATAGGCCTGCACGCCCTCGCGATCGCAGATCTCCGTCACGTGGCGCAGCAACGCGCCGCCCACGCCCTTGTTCTGCTGTGCCGGGTCGACGCCGATCAGCGGCAGGTACCAGTGCGGTTCCTTCGGATGGTAGCTCGCCATCTGCTGCATGAGTTGCGGCCCGTCAATCGCGGTCGCCACATCGGCCGTCCGCATCATGAGGTCGTTCAGCGCCGCCTCGTCGGGGCCGGTTCCCGGCGGCAGCCACAACGCGGCGCCGGCTGAGCCGATGCGCAGCGCGCTGCCTTTGCCGAAGGCCGCACCGCCGAACGCCATGGCGAAGTGCGGGAACGCCTCGAGATAGGTTGCGGGATCGGGCCAGGTCCAACGGGTGGCCGGATCCTCGCTGAACGCCAGGGTCAGGGTGGCGAAGACGGCGGCTTTCTCCTCCGCCGTCGCCGCCTTTACATCGAGTGTCGTCATCGCGCCAAGATCGGGCACCCGATCACTTGCCGCAATAGGCCTCGATGCGGTAGCCGTCCGGGTCGATCACAAACGCGGCGTAATATTTCGGCCCGTAATCGGCACGCACGCCGGGCTTGCCGTTGTCCTTGCCGCCGGCCTTGAGCGCGGCGGCGTGGAAGGCATCGACCGCGGCGCGATCGTCGGCGGAGAAGCAGAAGTGCAGGCCCGACTCCAAATCGGCCTTCACCGGCTTGTTGGTGGCGCCGAGCCAGAGCTGCACGCCCTTGTCGCCATAACCCAACGAGCTCTCGCCGTCGCTAAGCAGGGTGAAGCCCAGCGGCTTCAGGGCGGCGTTGTAGAACTTCTTCGAGCGCTCGATGTCGGAAACGCCGATCGAAACATGGTCGAACATCGTGTCCTCCTTTGACTAACTCGTTAACTGGTTATATGGTTAATGATGAGCATGACGCTTGTCAACCGGTCAACCGGTTATTAAGTCCGAGGTGATGAACCGCCCCGATCTCTGCCTGGAGTTCGTCAACACCCGCTATTGGCGCGGCCAGGAAACGCCGACCGAAACCCTGAACTCGGCCGAGGATCTCGGCGCATGGGCGACGGCGAACGTCTCGAAGGAGGCGCGGCCGCTAAGCCGGCGCGAGTACGAGCGGGCGATCGAGGCGCGCGAGGCGATCTGGCGCGTATTCGACGCCACGGCGCGCGCCAAGCCGCCGGCCGCCGCCGACCTCGAGGCGCTGAACGATCTCTTGGCGGCTTCCCCTGCCCGCACGACGCTGCGGCGCGAGCGCAACGGCTTCTCCTGGGACGTCGACATGCGCGGCTCGAC
>JAEZIF010000047.1 GCA_023416135.1 Pseudomonadota bacterium | reverse complement strand
CCCGAGGTCATGACCAAGAAGCCCGACCTCTTCTGGGGCATGATCGCCTCGATGTGGATCGGCAATCTGATGCTGGTCGTCATCAACCTGCCGATGATCGGCATGTGGGTGAAGCTGCTCACCGTCCCCTACCGCTTCCTCGCCCCGGCAATCCTGCTGTTCTGCTGCATCGGCGCCTACAGCCTGCAGAACTCGACCTTCCACGTCATGCAGGTCGCGATGTTCGGCGTGCTGGGCTACGTGTTCGTGCGGCTGGGCTGCGAGGGCGCACCGTTCCTCCTGGGACTGGTGCTCGGCCCGCAGATGGAGGAGTACTTCCGGCGGGCCATGCTGCTGTCGCGTGGCGATCCGATGGTGTTCCTCGAACGGCCGATCAGTCTCGGCCTCCTGATCACCACTGCGCTCCTGCTCATCCTGATGGCCCTGCCCAGCATCAAGAAGGCACGCGAGGAAGCCTTCCAGGAAGAAGGCTGATCCAAAGCATGATCCGTCCAGCTGGAAGCAGCTGGACGGATCATTCCGGCTTCGGCGCGTCTACTCGGTAACGACGCCGCAGGCGATCCTGTCGCCGGCATTGCCGGTGGGATCGGTCTTGTAGTCGTCGGCGCCGGCATGGATGATGATCGCCGAGCCATCGGCGTCGAACAGCGAGTTCGGCTGCCCCTTGACCAGCGAGATCATCGGATTGGCGATCTCGATCACGAGGTCGCCGCTCGCCGGAATGTGCAGATTGGGCATGTCGCCGGCATGGGAGCCTTCCTTGGCCTCCATGCCATGCTTGTGGCTGGCAGGGTTGAAATGCGGACCCGCACTGGTGAACGGCGGCTCGCACTTGCCGACGGCATGGATATGGAAGGCGCGCTCGCCCGGCGGCGCTCCCTTGAGCGTCATCTTCAAGAGGACGCCATGCGGGGTCTGGGTCAACTGCACCTGACCGACGTCCTTGCCCTGGGCATCCTTCAATGCCGCTTTGGCATTCTGAGCATGGGCGGGAAGCGCCATCAGACAGCCCATCAACGAGACTGCGCAGAACCACCGACCAAAAGGCATCGCGACCTCCAATGTGAACAAGCACCACCAACGTAACGCATTCGACGACGTTCCCACTACCCTCAGGCGCTGGCTTCTTCCTCCACCGTGGAGCGGCCGAAGCGGCGCTGGAACAGGCTCATGAGCATGAAACCCGCCTGCAGTGGGATGCCGAACAGCACGATGCCGAGGGCGAACAGGACCAGTCGGCTATCGAAGCTGGGAAGCTGCTCGGCTTGGCGCAAAATGACGGTGATGCCCTCGGTGATACCGATTGCGGCGCCGGCGCTCGACGACATCACCATCACGAAGAAGGCGCGGGTGATGTTGGGAAGGAAAAGGAATGCACCATGCGTCGACCCTGCGCGCAGATGCTTGATGCTGTCGACACCGGCATCGGCAACATAAGCCGCCGAGTAGGGCACGAGCGACAGCGCCACGGTCATGACGCCCGACAGGGCGAAAGGCGCACCGAACAGGGTCGCGTCGCGCGGGATGGTGTTCAGCAGGAAGAACATGACGACGAAGGTCGGCGCGGCACGCATCAACGATATGATCGAGACGGTGATCGCCGTGATCAGGCCGCCGGTCAGCCGGCCCGCGGCCAACAGCAGGCCGAACGCCAGGCCGATGACCAGCGCGATGGCAGCGATCTCGAAGTTGACCGCCATGCCGGCCAGGAACTTCGGCAGGAAGTCGCCCGAAAGGAGTTCCGCCAGTTCGCTCATGCCGCGGCCTGCCGACGCTCGAGGACCTGCCTGAGCTTGCCGCAAAGCCAGACCACAACCATGACCACGACGGTGTAGAAGATCAGCAGGATGGTGTAGGTCGTGATCCGGCCGCTGGAAAACGACGTTATGTCTGTCAGCGAGCTCAGGAGCTCAGGCGCGCCGATGAAGCTCGCGATCGGCGTGCCCTTCGACGCATTGATCAGGAACGCCACGATCTGGGTTGCCGAACGGCTGAGCGCCCGACCGAATAGCCCCGTGTTCACGCCTTCAGCGCGCAGGCTCCACATGGCCTCGCCGATCGCCTGACCGGCATTGCTGCCGTTGGCCAGCCCCAGCGCCGCAATGGCGGCCCCCAACACGGTCCCGGTCGACAGGGCGAACAGGCCATGAGTGACTGTCACGGCGATCACCAGGGTGAGCACGATCGGCGAGGATTGCAGCGTCATCGTCAGCAGCCGGGCCGGCCAGCGCAGCACGACCGAGCGCGAGCCCATGGCCGCGCCCAGCACCAGCGCGAAGGCCAGCGTCGCGGCGAGCGCCCCGGCGATCAGGATCAGCGAATAGATCACGCCGTCCTTGAACAGCGACCACGCCGGGACCGTCTTCAGCATCGGCAAGGCGACATCGACGCCGGTACGGTCGTCGATCCAGCGCTCGAAGCTGGTCACGTCGGCCGCGAAACTGGTCGGCTGCAGCGCCGTGTTGAGCGGCGGCAGGACGCAATTGGGATCGGTCGGGCCGCTATCGGTATTGCATTCGCGCTTGCGCCAGATCTCCTGCTGCTCGCGCAGGAAACCGAGCCGGATGCTGTGCAGGCGACCGATGTCGATGAACAGGCCGTCGCGATGGAAGATCTGGCTGATCAGGTCCAGGGCGCGCGCCAGCTCGGCACTGCCCTGGCGTGCCACGGCCATGCCCCACGGCACTTGGGCGAAGCCGAACTTCTGGGAGTAGCGGGCGTTGAAGTCTTCGTCGGTGAAATACTTGGCGAAGAAGCTGTCGTCCTGAGCGGCCAGCGTGCACGTCTGGTCCTTCAGCCGGTCGGGCAGGACACCTGCTTCGTCGAACAACATCAGGCGCGCACCCTGCGACACCAGTTCGGCGTTGGAGCCGTTGCCGACCGTGACGCATACGGTGCGGCCCGGCAGGTCGAGCATGCTGGCCACGGCGAGTTCGCGCGGACCGACCACCGACGTCTCCGACCGGTAATAGTGAGGGCGGATGAATCGCACCTGGCCGTCACGCTGGGTGTTGTGGCCCATGGTGGCGATGGCGAGGTCGATGCGGTCCTCGGCCAACAAAGGGATGCGGGTCGCAGCGTTGACGCGCACGAAGTCGACATCGGCCCCCAGCATCCGGCCGATCGCCAGCGCGACATCGACCTCGTAGCCCTCGCGCTTGTCGCCCTTGCGCTCGGCAAACAGCGGATAGTAGTCGCGGATGCCGACGCGGATCTTCTTGGCGCACAGGATCTTGATCAGCCGGTCGACATTGGGCTGGCCACACTCAGCCGGCACCTTGGCGCGCGCCCGAGCGAGCAGCTCGGCCAGGGCGGCGTCGGGCGTTCCGGCGCGCGCGGAAGAAGGAACGACGCCGGCGAGGCCCACCACCAAGGCGACAAGGAACAACAATCCTGTCATTGCACGCGCAGCGAGGGACACTTCCTGCGGCCTCAAAGGTCCGCCTCGCGCTTGGCGATCTCGACGACGTGCATCTCGCCGAAGGCGTAGGGTCCGTAGCGGTGGATGGTGAGTCCATCCTGGACGGCGAGCACGCTCGCAGTCATGCGCGAGAGCTTGTCCGGGGGAATGTAGACGAGAGTGGTGAGCGCGACGTCGAGTGCCATGCCGCAGGCCGCCAGGACCTCGCGCGAGCAATCGAGGTCGACGAAGGCGTTATGGGTGATGATGGCGCGCCCACCGGCGGCAAGATGCGCGTTCAGCCCTTCGAGGAAGGGATCGAGCAGGGCTCGGCCGTTGCCGCCGCCGGCGCTCCATGTCGGCAGCCGGCCGGGAACGTCGCTGCGCTCCATGGGAAAGTGCGGCAGGTTGGCCACGATCAGATCGAAACGGCGCCCGGCGACGGGCAGCCACATGTCGCCGAGATAGAGTTCCGACGTCTCGCCGTGGCCGAGTTCGGCCAGCAGCAGCATGCCCGAGGTGACGGCATCCTCCTCGATGTCGATGCCGCACAACGAGGCCGCGCCCAGTTCGCCCAGAGCCGCCAGCACGACGCCGCTGCCCGAGCCGACTTCGAGCACCCTGGCGCCGCGCACCGCAGCAGATTTAGCCTGCAGCACCTGGATCAGGGCAGCGGTGTACTCGCTCGGCCGCAAGGCAGCGAGCGCCAGCTCGGCCCTGGTGTCCCGCACCAGTGTAGGCTTCGACACGTCAGATACCCCCAAAACACCACTTTCCGGGCACAGTCCCCACCGATGCCCCTCGCAGGAACGGCAATCTCTCCCACGGCATTTTCCGATCCGCCGGAATCAGCCGAACCTATGCCGTGACAAGCCGCTTGACCAACGCCGACGCAACCGGGTCATCGGGAAACTCCGCCAGTATCTCGCGGTAGCGCCGCGATGCCAGAGCGTAGTCTTCCTTGACCAAGGCCTCATACGCCAGCCGCGTCAACTTGCACAACCGTTGTGTCTCGGAGCTGGGCTCCAGGCCCGGATCGTCGGCGCCGTAGACGCCCATCAGCTCATAGATCGGAACCTTGGAGCGCCGTCCCTTGACGGTGACATCGTCGATCGGCCGCACGCACAGCCGCTCGCCCGCTTCCTTGTAGACCGAATGGCTGATGAGAATGCGGGTATCGAACTCCTTGTTGGTGCCTTCCAGCCGGGCGGCGACGTTCACGCCGTCGCCCATCACGGTGTAGCTCATGCGCTCCTTGGAGCCGATATTGCCGACCAGGACGGCGTCGCAATGGATGCCGATGCGCACGTTGAGCGGCTTCAGCCCTTGTGCTTGCCAGCGCTCGTTCAGCGCGTCCATGCCGCGCTGGATGCGCATCGCCGCCACGCACGACCGCCAAGCATGGTCGTCGAGCAGCGCCGGCGCACCCCAGAAGGCCATCACGCCGTCGCCGATGAACTTGTCGATGGTGCCGTGTTCCTGGTTGACGGTCTTGGTCACCAGCTCGAGATAGGCCGAGACGCGCAGCAGCAGCTCTTGCGACGGCACCTCTTCGGACATCGTCGAGAAGCCTTCGAGGTCGGAGAAGAAGATCGTGAGGAAGCGGCTGTGACCGCCGAGTTCCAGCTTCTGCTCCGAGTGCAGGAGCTGCGTCACGAGGCCGATCGGCACGAAGGCGGAGAACGACTTCACCGCGGCATCGAGCGTGTCGATCGCCTTCGACAGCACCGAGATCTCGTGGATCGGCGAGTTCACCGACGGAAGCTGGTCGCTGCCCAGCTCCTGGATCTTGCCGACCTTGAAGGCGAGCCGCTCGAGCGGCGAGGAGATCACGCCGGTCATGAAGAAGATGATGACGACCTGCAGGGCCATGGCCATCAAGCCGAAGATGGCCAGGCGGATATTGTTCGACTGGAAAGTGCCGGTGAAGTCGGCGAGCGGCGTGATGATGAAGAGCTGCCACTTCTTGCCGAACTCGGCCGGCATGGTCGCGAGACTTGCGAGATACTCCTTGCCGTCGCGCGCGAAGATATAGAGGTTTTCGCTGGCGCGCGGGCGGGCACTGTAGGCAAAAGCCGGCAGCTCGTCTTCGAGCGCGGTGACGTGCAGCAGCTCGAGCTTGCCGGCCACGTTGGCGTAGGTCTTCGACAGGTCGGAAGCCGCGATCACGCGGCCCTGATGGTCGAGCATGTAACTTACGGTGCCGGGACTGATCTTGCGTTCGGCGAGATATTCGCCGAGCCCGGCCAGCGTCATGTCGATCGCCGCCACGCCTTGCAGCTTGCCGGCCGAATAGAAGGGCGCGGCTACCGTGAACCCGATCAGGCCGAGCGTCGCGAAGACGTCGGGATCCGATATCATCTCCGTGCGCGCCTCGGCGGCGCTGCGATACCACAACCGGGTGCGCGGATCGTAGGCGGTCGGCTCTTCGCTCGAGCCCAGCTCCTTCAGATCGGAGTCGAGAAAGAGGAAATGGTCGAGAGTGCGCTCACCCGCGTTCGGGGCGATCCAGCGATAGGCGAATTGCGAGCCCTTTGGCGGCAGCTTGTCCTGGATCTTCACGTCGGGATCGATGCGCCGTGTCTGGCGGAAGCTGCCGTCTTCCAGGCCGACATAGGCGCTGACGATCTTGGGGCTGTGCACAAGGATGGTCTGGAAATACTTGAAGCAGCGGCTGGAGGCGTAGAAATCGGGAAACTCGTCGCCGATGGCAGCCGCCGAGCGGACCAGCGACTTGATGGGATTGAAGTCGTCCTGGATATTGTCGATCGCCTCGTTGCGGAAGCGCTCGACCAGGGCTTCCGCGTGGCTCCGGGCGATGCGATCGTTCGAGAAATAGGTGACAGCGATGATGGTGAAGAAGACCGGAACGGTCAGGACCACGAACGACGTCAGGATGCTGGGCTTGAGCCGCATATTGCGGAAGATTTTCATGAACCAGCCGTCGTGGAGCGCGCCGTCAGCGGCCTTTTGAGAGGAAGGCAAATTCTAGCCGATCGAGACTTCACCGTCCATGCAACGATCAGCGCGACTAAAGCGACGGGTGCCGCGTATGCCAGTCCGTGACCCGCTGGAAGGCATGCCCGGCCGCCAGGATTGCCGCTTCGTCGAAGCTGCGACCGACGATCTGGAAGCCGACCGGAACACCGTCGGACGTCATTCCGCCCGGCAGGGTGAGCGTGGGATGGCCGCTCATGTCGAGCGGGGCGGTGTATCGCAGCCGCGATGTGATCGTCTGCTGCGTGCGCGCCTTCATGGCCGCCAGTGAGGGGGCGGCCACTCCCATCGCCGGCAACAGCAGCAGATCAATCGACGCAAGCAGCCGCTCGAGCTCGCCGGTCACCCGCGCGCGCGTCATCTGCATCCGAGTGAGCTGGAGCCCTGAAAGGCCGCGGCCAAGATCGAGCAGGGCGGCAAACTCGGCGCCGTATTCGGCGCGCCGCGCCGGAAAGGTCGCCTCGTGCGCCAAGGCCGCCTCGACGCCGCACTGCGCCAGCCATTGCATCGTCGCCTCATCTAGGTCCGGCAGCGTGACATCGACAAGCCGGGCTCCCTGCTTCTGCAAGGCCGCCGACGCACCATCGAGCGCTCCTTGGCAATCGGCATCGGCGCCGAGCAGGTTCTTCGGGATCCCTATCCGCTTGTCTTTCACGCCGGTGCCGGCTGCGGCAACATAGTCCGGCACGGGCCGTGGTGCTGCGGTCGGATCGTCGGGATCGGCGCCGGCGATAACGCCCAGCACGATGGCGGCATCCAGCGCGGTACGGCACATCGGCCCGACATGATCGAGCGATTCGGCCAAAGGAAAGACGCCGGCCCGGCTGACGCGGCCCCAGGTCGGCTTGAGGCCGCTCAGCCCGTTCATGCTCGAGGGGAAGCGGATCGAGCCGCCGGTATCGGAGCCCAATGAAGCGAAGCAGAGGCCGGCCGCCGTCGCCACGCCCGACCCCGACGAAGAGACGCCGGTCCAGTAGGCGGCATTGAACGGGTTTACGGGCGGATCGACCGACGGGTGATGCAGGCCGTAGGCGCCCTCGGTCATCTGCAACTTGCCGAGGATCACCGCGCCCGCCTGCTTCAGCCGGGTCACCACCGTTGCGTCCTTGACCGGCACATGGTCGCGACGGATCGCCATGCCGGCGGTCGTCGGCACGCCTTCGGTATTGCAGAGATCTTTTACTGCGATCGGCACGCCGTGCAGCGGGCCGCGCGACTTTCCGACAGCGGTCTCGGCATCGAGACGCCTGGCATCGGCCAATGCGCGCTCGGACGTGACCGTGGCGTAGCTCTTGAGCTCGGGATCAAGCCTGGCGATGCGATCGAGCAGCGCCTCGGTCGCCTCGACCGACGAAAGCCTGCGCGCCTTCAATCTTCGCGCGACCTCGGCGAGCGACAGGTAGTGCAGGTCGTCCGGCATATGTCTTCTCTTTGCTGTAGGCGCGCCGCGTTGACGGCGCCCAAGATAGCGCCACGGCGTAGCGCGCTCACAGCAAAGATTAGAGCGCCTTGTCCATCACCTGGATTTGTTCGCCGCGATACTCGCGGCGCTCGAGGGCGCGCCAGCCAAGCCCCGCGTAGAGCTGCGCTGCCGATGTCGTGAAAAGGTAAAGAGTGCGATAACGGAGCCGGCGCGCCGCATTCTCGACGGCGATGACCAGCATCGTCGCAATGCCCTTGCCGCGTTGCTCGGCGGGCACATACACGCTGGCGAGCCACGGGTTTCGAGGGTCGCCCTCGAGATCATCGAACAGAAGGGAAGCGGTGCCGGCCAAGGTGCTGGCGTCATCAACGGCAACAAGCACGATCGGTACGCGATCGGTGTTCAGGCTCTCGCGGATCCAGGCCGTCCGCGATTTAAGCGTCTGGCCGGGATTAAGGTGCCCCCACTCGGCGAAGCCCCAGTTCGCGACTTGATCGACGAGTTCGGGACGTTCGGCGAGGGGGACGATCTTCAAACGGTCAGTCGGCCGACTTGAGGTTCACGGCCGCCGAACGGCCACGCTCCGTGGCAATCTCGTAGCTGATCTTCTGGCCTTCGTTGAGGCCGTTCAGGCCGGACCGCTCGACCGCGCTGATATGGACGAACACGTCCTTGCCGCCGTCGCTCGGCTGAATGAACCCGAAACCCTTGGTGGCGTTGAACCACTTCACCGTACCAGTAGCCATCACTCTCTCTCCTCGGCCGTTCTAGTCTTGACGAATACACGCACGGCCCGCGCGCTCGCTGCAACGGTCCGCGACAACTCGAAGAATTTGGGAATTAGCGCGTGGGTGAGTCCGTAGCCGCAGTGGGCAGGGCCGCCAAGGCAAGGCCAAGTTCGTAAGTCGTAGGGCCGCATATGGGCACCTAACGCCGCCAAGTCAAGTTGGTTGCCTAAACGCTGTTCACATTGTGGCGCCGATTTTCCACGGCTCGAA
>JAEZIF010000019.1 GCA_023416135.1 Pseudomonadota bacterium | reverse complement strand
CCAACATGCTGTTCGGCATGACCATCACCATCGCCAACCTGGTGCTGCCGCAGATGCGCGGCAACCTGTCGGCGACGCAGGAGGAGATCTCCTGGGTGATCACGCTGAACCTGGTGGCCACCGCCGTTGCCACGCCGATGACGGGCTGGCTGGCCAGCCGGCTCGGCTGGCGCAACCTGATGTTCTTCACCGTGCTCGGCTTCACCGTCACCTCGCTGCTGTGCGGCTTCGCCGGCAGCCTGGAGACCCTGATTCTGGCGCGGGTCGGCCAAGGCGCCTTCGGCGCGCCCATCATGCCGCTCGGCCAGGCCATTCTGCTGGCGACCTTCCCCAAGCATCTCCAGCCCGCCGCCATCGTCATGTGGGGCATCGGCGCGGTGTTCGGCCCCGTGCTCGGCCCGATCGTGGGCAGCATGGCGAGCGAGGCCTACGACTGGCGCGCCGCCTTCTTCATCATCGTGCCGCCCGGCGTCTGCGCACTGACCTGCATCTGGTTTGCCCTGCGCGACTACACGGCGAAGAATCCGGTGAAGTTCGACTGGACCGGCTTCATCGCGTTGTCCGTCGCGATCACGTGCGCCCAGCTGATCTTCGACCGCGGCCATCGCCTGGACTGGTTCGAATCGACGGAGATGATCCTCTACGCGTTCACCGGCGCGCTGGCGCTCTGGATCTTCGTCGTGCACTGCCTCACGGTCGCCGAGCCGTTCGTCAATCCGCGCCTGCTGCTCGATCGCAACTTCACCATGGGCATCCTGCTCGCCCTGGTGATGGGGATGCTGAACTTCACCAGCATCGTGCTGTTCCCGACCCTGCTGCACGACCTGCGGGGCTATCCCGACAACGCCATCGCCATGCTGATAGCCGCGCGCGGCATGGGCAACTGGGCAGCCTTCCTGGTGGTTGCCCAGCTCACCCGCATCGCGCCGCGTTCGGCCATCGTCTGCGGCATGGGCATACAGGCGGTGGCGGGCTTCTGGATGGCGCACTGGAACATCAACCTGACCGACAGCGACGTCTTCTGGGGCAACTTCGCGCTCGGCCTCGGCCAGTCGATCGCCTTCACGCCGATGACGGTGATGGCCTTCTCGACCCTGCCGCCGCGCCAGGTGACGGAAGGCTCGGCGGTCTTCACCCTGATGCGCAACTTCGGTTCCAGCCTGTTCATCTCCGTGGCCGTGCTGGTCGTCAGCCGCTCGACCGCATCGAACTATTCGCGCCTCACCGAGTACATCACGCCCTACAACAAGACGCTGGTGGCGCCCGGCCTGCCGTCGCAATGGAGCCTGGATGGCGTGGCCAGCCTGCAGACCCTGTCGAACGAAATCCTGCGCCAGGCGGCGATGATCGGTTATCTCAACGCCTTCTACCTGATGGCGTTTGCAGCGCTGGTGGCGATGCCGCTGGCGGTCTTCATGCGGGGAAGCAAGCGCGAGCCGTGAAAGTCACGTCCGATCCGGGTGGCTCAGGCTCGGTAACCGCGGCAATGGGCGCGTAGGATCTTCTTGCCCCGCGCCAGGTCGCCGGTCGAGCGATCCATCAGGTACTGGATCATCAGCCCGCGCATGGCCGCGAGCAGGAAGCGCGCTTTGGCCTTGCAGTCGAGGTCCGGTCGGATCTCGCCGCTCGCCTGGCCCTGGTGGATGTGCGCCACTAGGCCGGCGGCCCAGCGCGCCGTGAAGGCGGCGACCGCCTCCTTGAGTTCGGGCATGACCGAGTGGGATTCCATATAGATGGCATAGAGCGCCGCCGTCGCCTGCAGGCTGCGATCGACGCTGCCCATATGGGCCTCGACGCGCCGTTCGAGCGCCTCGAGGCCGCTCTTGCCGGCCAGCACGCGCTCCAGGTGCCGTTCGAACCAGCGCTCGGTGGCGTCGAGCAGGGCGGTGATCAGGCCGAGCTTGCTGCCGTAGCGCTCCACCGGCAGGCCTCGGCTGTAGCCGGCCTCGATGCCGACCTGGGCCAGCGTGGTGCCGGCGACGCCATGGCGGGCGATCAGCGCGGCGGCGGCGGCCAGCATGCGCTGGTCCGACTCGCGCCGGCGCGCGGCCTGCGACCGTCTGGCTGAATCGCGGGTCGTTTCGTTTATCGAGACTGCGGTCATGCAGAGACGCTAACACTTGCTTGCCAACAAGCAAGCGAGTGTTAGCTTGTCGCCCAAGGAACCGAAGGAAGGGAAACGCGATGAAGACAGGATTGTTCGCCGGGGCAATCGGCCTGGCACTGATGGCGACGGCCGCGACGGGTATCGGCGCGGCCATGGCGCAGCAACCGCAGCCGCCGCTCTCCGACAAGCCGATCCGTCTGGTCTTCGGCTTTGCCCCTGGCGGCTCGGGCGATCTCGCGGCACGGCTGCTGGCCGAGGTCGCCAGCAAGGAGCTGGGCCAGCGCGTCGTGGTCGAGAACAAGACCGGCGCCAACGGCATGATCGCGGCGGAAATGATCGCCCGCAGCCCGGCCGACGGCACCAACATTCTGTATTGCACGACGGGCAACACGACGATCATCACGGAGCTGCCCGGCACCAAGCTCGCGGTGAACCCGGCGACCGACCTGGTCGCTGTCGGCCAGATGCTGCGTTCGACCTTCGGCCTGGTCGTCGGCAAGGACAGCAAGTTCAAGACGACGCAGGACATCATCGACGCAGCGCGCGCCAATCCCGGCAAGATCAGCTACGCCAGCCCCGGCGTCGGCTCGGTGCAGCACCTGGCGGGCGAGCTGCTGGGTCAGAAGACCGGCACCAAGATGATCCACGTGCCCTATCGCGGCTCGCAGGCGGCGATCCAGGACCTGGCCAGCGGCCAGACCGATTTCTCGATCACCAATCTCGGCGACACGATCCCGCATATCCGGCAGGGCACGCTGCGCCTGATCTCGCTGGGCGATCCGCTGGGCAAGCGCTTCTTTCCCGACGCGCCGATGATCTCGGAAGTCGTGCCCGGCTTTGAGACCTATGCCTGGTTCGGGCTGTGCGGGCCCGTCGGGCTGCCGCCGGCCGTGATCAAGCGCTGGGAGCAGGCGCTCAAGGCCGCCGTCGAGGATCCCGAGGTGAGCCGCCGGCTGCTCGATAACGGCATGGTGCCCGCCTATACGGACGCCGCGACGCTCACCAAGACGATGCAGGAGAACCGCAAGGGCTACCGCGCGGTCATCGAAGCCGCCGGCATCAAGGCCGAGTGATGGCCGACGACGGCCCGTCGACGCCACAACCGCGTGTCACGCTCGAGAAGGTGACAGCGGCGCACCAGGCGCTCCAGGACGCGGCGCGTCCCGAGGCCGTGGCGCGCCAGCGCAAACGTAAGCGCTGGACGGTGCGCGAGGGGGTTGCCGCGCTCACCGACGCCGGCAGCTTCGTCGAGTATGGCGGACTGGCGCGGCCGGCCATCGCCGGCATGCACGGCGCGGCGGACGGGCTGGTCATGGGCACGGCGCAGATCGAGGGCCGTGCCGTCGACATCGTCGCCTACGACTACACGGTCTACGCCGGCACGCAGAGCGCCAACAACCATGCCAAGATCAGCCGCATGTTCGGCCACGCCCTGCAGCACCGCCTGCCGGTGGTGTGCTGGCTCGACGGCGGCGGCGCCCGCCCGCACGACATGAAGGTCGAAGGCCGCGGTTCATCCGCTACCTTCGTCGTCTTCGCGCGCCTCTCGGGGCTGGTGCCGACCGTCGGCATCCTGCCGGGACGCGCCTTCGCGGGACACGCCAATCTCGCCGGCATGTGCGACGCGCTGATCGCAACGCGAGACAGCACCATGGGCATGGCCGGACCGCCGCTCGTGGAGGCCGCGCTCAGCGTCAAGCTGACGCCCGAGGAGATCGGGCCGGCCGACGTCCACTTTGCCTCGGGCGCGATCGACATCCTGGTCGAGGACGAGGCCGAGGCGGTCGCCGCGGCCAAGCGTTATCTCGCCTATTTCGGCCCGCCGCTTCCGCCGGGCGAGGCGCCGGACCAGACCCGCCTGCGCGGCATCGTCCCCGACAATCCGCGCCGCGCCTACGATGTACGCCGCGTCATCCAGGGGCTGGCCGATGTCGGCAGCGTGCAGGAGCTGCGCGCCGGCTTCGGCCGCGCCATGGTGACGGTGCTGGCGCGGCTGGGCGGTCGCACCGTGGGCGTGATCGCCAACCAGCCGATGTTCCTCGCCGGCGCCATGGACGGCCCGGCCTGCGAGAAGGCCGCGCGCTTCGTCCAGATCTGCGACGCCTTCGACATTCCGCTGTTGGTCCTGTGCGATACGCCGGGCCTCATGGTCGGACCCGAGATCGAGAAGACCGGCCTTGTGCGCCGCAGCGCGCGACTCCTGGCCGCCATGGCCAACGCCACCATCCCGGTCATGACGGTGGTGCTGCGCAAGGCCTACGGTCTCGGCTACTACATCATGGGATCGCGACCCTTCGAGCCGTCGATCCTGCTGGCCTGGCCGACCGCGGAGTTCGGCGGCATGGGCCTCGACGGTGCCGCCGCCATCATCTACCGCAAGGAACTCGAAGGCATCGAGGATTCCGGCGAGCGCGCGGCGGTCCATCGCCAGCGCACCGAGGAACTCAAGGACTACAACACCGCGTTGGAAGTGGCCGGCCGCTTCGGCTACGACGATGTCGTCGATCCCGCCGACACGCGGCAGATCCTGCTCAACACCCTGGCCACCCTGCCGCCGGTACGGCCGCGCGCCGGCCGCAAGCGGACAATCGAACCCTATTGAGGTCAGCGAGCACACTCGGCATCCCGTCGAGCGACATCGCCTGACGGGCGTTTGGCTCCCGGAAGTGCGTAAACTCACATTGCCGCCGAAAAAAATCGGCTACCTAGCGCACCCCTGACAGGCCCTCCTATTGCCTTGGCCGTGGGAACGGGTGAGACTGACTGCACGAGTTGTGCGAGGTCGGGAAGACCCGACAGACTGGTGGATTACCTCAGATGCGCGCTTGTCTCGTCATTGTTCTCCTTGGCCTTGCCGGTCTCTGTTGGAACACCAGCTCGGCGCAATCCGAGGCGCTGCGAACCGCCCTCATCATATCCAACGCGCAATATGCCGACTTGCCGCCGCTGCCGCGGTGCACCGCGTCGGCCACGGTCGTGCGCGACGCGTTGAAGGCTAAGGGCTTCGAGGTGGTCGAGCGAAGCGACGTGCGACGCGGCGAATTCGACGCCGCCATCGGCTCCCTGGCCAAGCGCACCGCAGCGTCGCCACCGTCGGTGGCCGTGCTGTACTATTGCGGCTATGCGCGGGAATTCAACGGCCGCCCGTTCCTCCTGCCGGCCGCTGCCTACATCACGCGCGACAACGACGTCCTGACCCAGGGCCTCATCGCCAAGAGCCTGGTCGACAGCCTGGCCCGCGTCGCCGACAGCTCGGGCGTTGTCCTGCTCGACGGTTTCCAGCCGCCGGATACTCCCGCGACCGGGCTCGCCCGGTTGGGCGAGCAGATCCAGCCGGGCAGCTTCGCTGTCATCGGCGCCAACAACGATGCCGCCGCGCAAGGGCCGACGGCGGCGGCACAGGCCTTGCGCGGCCAGCTCACGGGCGCGGAAGTCAGTCTCGAGAAATTCGTCGCCGGCATGCGGGCCGAGCTCGCCAAGGGCGGCGCCGGCGCGGCCTTCTTCGTTGCTGCGACCGGCCGTCCGTCGTTCCTGATCGGCGGCAAGCCGCCGCCGCCTCCTGCCGCCCCGCCGCCTCCGCCGGTGGCCGCGGCGCCGCCGGCACCGGCCCCAGCTC
>JAEZIF010000326.1 GCA_023416135.1 Pseudomonadota bacterium | reverse complement strand
GAGCTTGAGCGCGCAGGATGCGCGCGGTCCGGAAGAGCATGAGCATCAAACCACCCGCTCGCCTTCGCGCCAAACGGCGCGGACCATCGGCGCTTCGTCGTGATGGCGCACGCGCACGAAGTCGGCGCGGCGGTCGGCGGCGATCTCACCGCGGTCGCCGAGGCCGACAGCCTCGGCGGGGGTGAGCGAGGCGAGCCGCACCGCCTCGGGCAGCGAGATGCCGATGCCGGCCGCGGGCAGCTTGAAGAGGCTTTCGATCAGGCTGGCCGGCACATAGTCCGACGACAGGATGTCGGCGTGGCGGTCGCGCAGCAGGTCGATGGCGGCGATGTTGCCGGAGTGCGAACCGCCCAGCACCAGGTTGGGCGCGCCGACCAGCACGGCGAGGCCGCCCTCGCGCGAGGCTTCGGCCGCCTCGCGCGTGGTCGGGAACTCGGCGATGGTCATGCCGTGCTCGACCGCTTCGGCGACGTGGGCGCGGGTGGCATCGTCGTGGCTGGCCAGCGGCAGGGCACGGGCCTGGGCTCGGGCCACGATCTCGCGGCGATGCTTCGCGGCATTGCGGTTGTGCAGCTCGACGGCGCGGTCGTGGAAGTCCGCGAACTGCTCCTCGGTCATGGCGTACTTGCCCATGTAGTACTGCTTGAGCTTGCCCGGATCGAGGAACTGGCGCTGGCCGGGCGTGTGATCGTTGATCGAGATCAGGCCGACCAGCGGCAGGTCGATCCAGCGGTCGACGGCCTCGACGGCATCGTCGGGCGTGATCTCGCAACGCAGGTGCAGTCGATGCTCGGCGCGCGACAGGCGACGCTCGCTCACCGCGCAGATCGCCTCGACCATGCGGGCGCGGTTCTTGACGCGGTCGGTGTCGCCACGCACGTCGCCCAGCGACAGGGAATCGAACACCGTGGTGATGCCGGCGGCGGCGATCTGGGTGTCGTGCGCCATGACGGCGGCCAGGCTCGGCCATTGCACGCCGGGCCGCGGCGCGAAGTGCTTCTCCATGTTGTCGGTGTGCAGTTCGACCAGGCCGGGCACCAGGTAGTCGCCCTCAAGATCGAGAGCGGTGGCGCAGGCAGAGCGCCCGGGCGCCACCTCGACGATCAGCCCGTCACGCACGACGACGGTGCCGTCGAACTCCGCATCGCGCGTGACGATGTGGCCGTTGGTGAAGATCTGTTCGCTGCCTTTGGCGTTGCTCATGGAAAAACCTCGAACACTCGATTGGCCAGAAGCTCGCGCACGCCGACGTCGTGGAAGATGCCGACCAGGGCGCTGCCGGCGTCGCGACGCTGCCCGATCAGCTCGACGACGCGGTCGCGGTTGCCCGCGTCGAGCGAGGCGGTCGGCTCGTCGAGCAGCAGGATCGGATAGTCGACGATCAACGAGCGGGCGATGTTGACGCGCTGTTGCTCGCCGCCCGAGAAGGTGGCCGGCGGCAGCGGCCACAGGCGTTGCGGGATGTTGAGCAGGGCGAGCAGGAACTCGGCGCGATCGCGCGCCTCGGATGGATCGGCGCCCAGCCGCAGCAAGGGCTCGGCCACGACGTCGACGGTGGCGACGCGGGGGATCACGCGCAGGAACTGGCTGACGAAGCCCATGGTGCGGCGGCGCACGTCGAGCACGGTGCGCGGCTCGGCGCCGACGAGCTCTGTCCAGGCATGGTCGTGATGGACGCGGATCGAACCGGCGTCGGCGCGGTAGTTGCCGTAGAGCGAGCGCAACAGCGTGCTCTTGCCGGCGCCCGACGGGCCGACCAGGGCGAGGCACTCGCCCGGCGACACGGCGAGCGCCACGTCGCGCAGCACCGGCAAAGCGAGATCGCCGTGGGCGTGGACGATGAAGGACTTCGTGAGACCCGCGACCTTGAGGACGGGTCCGTCATGTTCTTTTGGACCGCGCGCTTCCGGCGTGCTCATGAGCGCGCTGGAAGCGCGCGGTCCGGAAGACGATGAGGGGTTGGCGTGTTCCATCATCACACCGGCAGGATCGAAGCCACGAGCATCTGCGTGTAGGCGTGCTGGGGATCGTCCAGCACCTGGTCGGTCAGGCCGTCTTCGACGACGGCGCCGCCCTGCATCACCATCAGGCGGTGGGTCAGCAGGCGCGCCACGCCGAGATCGTGCGTCACCAGCACGGCCGACAGGTGCAGGCTGCCCACCAGGCTGCGCAGCAGGTCGAGGACGCGTGCCTGCACCGAGACGTCGAGACCGCCGGTCGGCTCGTCCATGAAGACCAGCCGCGGCTCGCTCACCAGGTTGCGGGCGATTTGCAGGCGTTGGCGCATGCCGCCGGAATAGGTGGTCGGCCGGTCGTCCAGCCGGTCACGCTCGATCTCGACGCGGTCGAGCCAGTCCGACGCCGTGCTCCGAATGTCGCCATAGCGGCGGGCGCCCACGGCCATCAGCCGCTCGCCGATGTTGGCGCCGGCGCTCACGCCCATGCGTAGTCCTTCGCGCGCATCCTGGTTCACGAAGCCCCATTCGGTGCGCGACAACAGGCGCCGGCGGGCTTCGCTCAAGTCATGCACGTCCACCGTGCCGTAGGCCGCTGAATCGTAGGTCACCGACCCGGTGTCCGGCGTCAGCCGGCCGGCGAGACAGTTCAGCAGCGTCGTCTTGCCCGAGCCGGATTCGCCCACGATGCCCAAAACTTCGCCGGGCCACAGATCGAAGTCGATGTCGCGGCAGGCGATGCGCGTGCCGAAGCGCTTGCTGAGGCCGCGAGTAGAAAGTAGCGGCTTCATTCCGCCGCCTCGGCCGGCGTGCGCCGGCGCTCGCAGTAGTCGCTGTCGGAACAGACGAACAGGCGCTGGCCGTCGTCGTCGACGATCATCTCGTCCAGGAAGCTTTCCTTGGAGCCGCACAAGGCGCAGCACTGTTCCCAGGTCTCGATCTCGAACGGATGGTCGTCGAAGTCGAGGCTCTTGACCGGCGTGTAGGGCGGCACGGCGTAGATGCGCTTCTCGCGGCCCGCGCCGTAGAGCTGCAGGGCGGGGCTGCGGTCGAGCTTGGGATTGTCGAACTTCGGGATGGGCGAGGGGCTCATGATGTAGCGCCCGTTCACCATCACCGGATAGTTGTAGGCCTTGGAGATGCGGCCGTGCCTGGCGATGCTCTCGTAGAGGCTGACCTGCATGACGCCGTATTCGGAGAGCGCGTGCAGGGTGCGGGTCTCGGTCTCGCGCGGCTCGAGCATGCGCAGCGGCTCGGGGATCGGCACCTGGAAGACCAGGATCTGGCCTTCGCGCAACGGCGTCTCCGGCACGCGATGGCGCGTCTGGATGACGGTGGCCTCCTCGGTCCGCGTCGTCGTTGCGACCTCGGCCACCCGGGCGAAGAAGCGGCGGATCGAGACGGCGTTGGTCGTGTCGTCGGCACCCTGGTCGATCACCTTCAGCGTGTCGTCGCGGCCGATGATGGCCGCCGTCACCTGGATGCCGCCGGTGCCCCAACCGTAGGGCAACGGCATCTCTCGCCCGCCGAACGGCACCTGATAACCCGGCACCGCCACCGCCTTCAGGATGGCGCGCCGGATCATGCGCTTGGTCTGCTCGTCGAGGTAGGCGTAGTTGTATGCGCCGTCCGTCATCGCTTACTCCGCCGTCTGGTCGAGCGCCGCTTGTCTGCGGCGCGCCTCGACCTCGGCGCGCAATGTCCGCACCACGACGAGCTCGGACTGGAAGTCGACGTAGTGCGGCAGCTTCAGGTGCTGCACGAAGCCCGAGGCCTCGACGTTGTCGGAATGCGCCAGAACGAACTCCTCGTCCTGTGCCGGCGAGGTCGCCGTTTCGGAGAGCTCCTCGGCCCGCAGCGCGCGATCGACCAGCGCCATGGACATGGCCTTGCGCTCGCTGTGACCGAAGGCGAGGCCGTAGCCGCGCGTGAACTGCGGCGGTACGTCGTGCGAGCCCGCGAACTGGTTGACCATGTCGCACTCGGTGACGTCGATGTCGGCGATCTCGATGGCGAAGCCCAGCTCCTCGGGGATGAAGGAAACGGGCACGTGGCCGTAGCGGATCTCGCCGACGAAGGGATGGTTGTTGCCGTAGCCGCGCTGGGTCGAGTAGCCCAGCGCCAGCAGGAAGCCCTCGTCGCCGCGCGCCAGGTTCTGCAGGCGCACCGGACGGCTGGCCGGCAGGGTGAGCGGCTGGCGCGTCAGGTCTTCCGACGCTCCATCCCGTGGCGGCGGCTCCAGCATGCCCTCGCGCTCGAGGATGTCGCCGACCCGCGGCAAGGCGGTGCGGTTGCTGTCTGCCGGTGCTGTCGGTGCGGTCGGCCGCTCGCCTGCGGCCATCAACGAGAAGTCGAGCAGGCGGTGGGTGTAGTCGTAGGTCGGCCCGAGCACCTGGCCGCCCGGCACGTCCTTGAAGGTCGAGGAGATGCGCCGCTCGGCCACCATGGCCGAGGTGTCGAGCGGCAGCGATTCCCCGAAGCGCGGCAGCGTGGTGCGATAGGCGCGCAAGAGGAAGATCGCCTCGATCAGGTCGCCGCGCGCCTGCTTGACGGCAAGGGCGGCGAGAGACCGGTCGTAGCAGGAGCCCTCGGTCATCACGCGATCGACGGCGAGTCCGAGCTGCTGGTCGATCTGCTCCAGCGAGAGTTCGGCGATGTCGCGGTCGCCGCGCCGCTTGTCGGCCACCAGGTCGAGGGAGTGCGCGATGGCCGCCTCGCCACCTTTGACTGCGACGTACATGTCAGCCCTCCACGGCAATGCTGCGCGGGAGCGCGCAGAGCTCGCTGCCGGCGGTGAAGACGATGTCGACCCCGCAGGGAAACAGGCCGTGATTGGCGGCCCAGTCTTGCCAGAAATCGTCGGAGAGGCCGGCGATGGTCACGGCTTCGCGGCGGTCGATGCCCGGGCCATGCCATTGCCGCGGCGGTCCAACCCTGAGGTCCGTCACTTCCACGATCAGCGTGGCCGAGCGGTCGGGATAGGCATCGGTGCCGAGATTGAAGCCGTCGAAGGGCTGCGGTGTCTCCGAGGCCAGCACGCCAAAGGCCGCTTCGGCGCGTTGGGTCACGATCGGCGCGCCGGCGTGGAAGCGCAGGAAATCGCGGATGTCGGGCCGATCGAACTCGGCTGCCAGCCAGACCGGCGTATCGCGATCGGCCAGGGTCAAAAGATAGGCCGTCGCGGCGGCGCTCAAGCCGCCCGGTCCGGCCGGTGCGGCGGGCAGCGACACGATGCGGCCGGGATGGGACGTGGCGTCGAGGACCGCGCGGAAGAGCTGCTGGGCGTCGTGCGGCGGATCGACGAGGCCTGGCGCCAGCGTGCGGAGGTCGCTGATGTGCCCGTTGCTCATGAGTTGGCCTCGCGGGCGACGGTGAAGAAGTCGACCTTGGTCGCCGCGGCCCGGGCGGCGATGGTCCGGCGACGGGCGTCGGCCTCGGCCTCCAGCGGCGCCACGATCTCGGTCTCCAAACGGTCACACCAGTCCGGATGCTGGCCCAAGGCATCGACGGCGGCGGCGATCTCCGCATGGCGCGCGCTGCGTCCGCCGACATAGCCGATGCCGACCTCGCCGCTCTCGAGCCGCACCGCGGCACGGGTCGTCGTCATCTCGCCGGCGCAGAACGGTGCGCCGCTGCCCGAGATGCGACCCTTGACCATGACCAGCCCCGTCTCGGGCCGGCGCAGGAAGGCGTAGGCGGGAACAGGGCCAAGGCCATCCCACAGCGCGGCGAGCCGGGCGACGGGTGCTTTGGCCAGAACGGAGAGCCACCGCTGTCGACGCGCTTGCGCGATGGCATCGGCGGATGAGGAAAGTGGCATGGCGACGCTCGTTGGAGCGCCGACCATGCGAAGGTCGCGTTACCGAATGGCTGGCGATTGATGAAGTTATTGTGAAAGGGACGGCCGCTTGTCCCCAAAAGGAAACGGCGGGGCAAAGGCCCCGCCGTCGATCCTGTCTCGCCCAGCTTGGCTGGAGCGGGAGCGGACTACAGATGCTTCAGGACGTTCTCGGCCGTCGACACCTCGAAGGCGCCCGGCTTCTCGACGAACAGATCCTTGATGACGCCGTTGTCGACGATCATGGCGTAGCGCTGGCTGCGCGTGCCCAGACCGAACTTCGAGCCGTCCATGGTGAGGCCCATCGCCTGGGTGAACTCGGCATTGCCGTCGCCCAGCATGAGGACCTTGTCGCCCGCCTTCTGGTCCTTGCCCCAGGCACCCATCACGAATGCGTCGTTGACCGAAATGCAGGCAATGGTGTCGACACCCTTAGCCTTGATCTTGTCGAACTCGGTCACATAGCCCGGCACGTGCTTGGCCGAGCAAGTGGGGGTGAACGCACCCGGCAGGGCGAAGGCTACAACCTTCTTGCCGGGCGCGAAAAGCTCTTCGGTGGTGACCGCTTTCGGTCCCTCCGGGCCCAGCATGCGCAGCGTGGCGCTAGGCACCTTGTCGCCGACTTTCGCCATTATTTGCTCCTTACAATTGCCGCCCCAACCGGCGGTCTCACGAACCGGCGGACCCTAGAGCGGGGGTGCCGGTTTGTCGAATCGGCGGCCGGGCTGGCTTGATCTTTGCCCGGACAATCCCCATCGATTTGGAGGATCATAACACCATGCCCGGCTCAGGCTCCCCCGCCGCCTCCTTGGTTGGCCGCTTCCTGGTCGCCGCGCCCTCCATGCCGGACGAGCGCTTCCAGAAGAGTGTCGTTTTCATCTGCAAGCACGATGATGACGGCGCGCTCGGTATCATCGTCAACAACAAGGTCGAGGATCTGCCGCTGGGGCAGGTCTACAAGCAGCTCGGTATCGAGGTCTCGGCGACGGCGGCCGAGCGGCCGGTATTGTTCGGCGGACCGGTCGATACCTCGCGCGGGCTGGTGCTCCATTCGGCCGACTACAAGCGCCAGGAGACCCTGCTGATCGACGGCGGCATGGCCCTGACGGCCACGCTCGAGATCCTGAAGGACATGGCGGACGGCAGTGGCCCCAAGCAGGCCTGGTTGGCCCTGGGGCATTCCGGCTGGGCGCCCGGCCAGCTCGACCGCGAGATGCAGGACAACGCCTGGCTCGTGGTCGACGGGGACGCCAGCTTGGTATTCGACGTCGATTTCGCCGCCAAGTGGCAGCGTGCCCTCGATCGCCTGGGGGGCGGCGTCACGGGCCGGTTCGATCCGGCGTCGTTTTCCCACCAGACAGGGCGCGCCTGAGCGCTCGCTGAGCGTCCGTCATTCAGCAGCGACCGACTGCGTCGCCGGATTGCGGTAGGCGGCGAGCAGGCTCGTTTCGCGTTCCTTGGCCGCCTTCACGTTCTTCTCCTTGACGTGGCCGAAGCCGCGCATGCTCTCGGGCACCGAGGCAATCTGGACGGCAAGAGCATGGTTGTCCTGGCCGAGCGTGGCCAGCACTTCGTCGATCGTCGCCTGGTATTCGCCGATCAGGCGGCGCTCCATGCGCCGCTCCTCGCTGTAGCCGAAGATGTCGAGCTTCGTGCCGCGCAGCTTCTTCAGTGAGGCGAGGATGCGGAACATCGGCACCACCCAGGAGCCGTATTCGCGCTTCTTGAGATGGCCGGTCGTCGGATCGCGGTCGGCGAACAACGGCGGTGCGAGATGGTAGGTGACCTTGTAGTCGCCTTCGAACTGGCTCGCGACCTTCTTCAGGAACTCGCCGTCGCTGTAGAGGCGGCCGACCTCGTACTCGTCCTTGTAGGCCATCAGCTTGTAGAGCGACTTGGCGACCGCCTCGGTGAGCCCGCGACGACCGGGCGCCTTGGCCTTCTCGGCCGCGGCGACCTTGTCGACGAAGGCGCGATAGCGCTCGGCGTAGGCGGTGTCCTGGTAGGCCGTCAACAGCTCGACGCGCTTGGCGACGATCTCCGGCAGGGTGCGCGCCACCGGCTTCTCGGTACGCAACGTCGGCCTGGCCGCCGCCTGCACCGCCGTGATGTCGTGCGCGGCGAGCCGGCCCCAGGCGAGGGTGCGCTTGGAGGTCTCGATGGCGACGCCGTTCAGCTCGATCGCCCGCTCGATGGCCTCGAACGACAGCGGCACCAGGCCCTTCTGCCAGGCGTAGCCGAGCATGAAGAGATTGGTAGCGATGGAATCGCCCAGGATCGCCGTGGCGAGCCCGGTGCCGTCCACGAACGACACGGCCTCGTCGCCTGCTGTGTCGCGGATCGACTTCATCATGGCCTCGGCGCCGAGATCCATGTCGCCGTTCATCACGAAGGCGGCGACCGGCGTCATGTAGCCGTTGATCACCGCCCGGGTGACGCCGGGCTCGATGCGCGACAGCGCCGCCGGCGAGGCGGCGACGACCATGTCGCACCCCAGCACCAGGTTGGCGCCGCCGGCGGCGATGCGCACGGCGTGCAGGTCCTCAGGCTTGGGCGCGAGACGAACGTGGCTCATCACCGCGCCGTTCTTCTGGGCCAGGCCCGTGAAGTCGAGCACGGTGCAGCCCTTGCCCTCGAGGTGGGCGGCCATGCCGATCAGCGCGCCCACGGTGATCACACCGGTGCCGCCGATGCCGGTAATCAGGATGCCGTAAGGTTCACCGAGCGGCCGGACGGTCGGCATGGGCAGCTGGGCAAAGGGATCGTCTTCCACGACCTTCAGCTGCGGGCGCTTGGCCTTGGCCGGCGTGCCGCCATGGACCGACACGAAGGAGGGGCAGAAGCCGTTGAGGCAGGAGAAGTCCTTGTTGCAGTTACTCTGGTCGATCTGGCGCTTGCGGCCGAGCTCGGTCTCGAGCGGCTTCACCGACACGCAGTTGCTCTTGTCGGAACAGTCGCCGCAGCCTTCGCACACGGAGTCGTTGATGAACGCGCGCTTGGCGGGATCGGGGAACGTGCCGCGCTTGCGTCTCCGCCGCTTCTCGGCGGCGCAGGTCTGGTCGTAGACCAGCACGGTGAGTCCGGGGATGTCGCGCAGCTCGCGCTGCACGGCGTCGAGCTCGTCGCGATGGCGGATGGTGACGCCATGGGCGAAGTCGGTGCCGACCGGATACTTGTCGGGCTCGTCGGTGACGACCACGACCTTCTTGGCGCCCTCGGCCGCGACCTGCTTGGTGATCTCAGGCACGCTGAGCGGCCCGTCGTGCGGCTGGCCGCCGGTCATGGCGACGGCGTCGTTGAACAGGATCTTGTAGGTGATGTTGACGCCGGCGGCCGCGGCCTGACGGATCGCCATAAGGCCCGAATGGTAGTACGTGCCGTCGCCCAGATTCTGGAAGATGTGATTGTCGCCGCTGAACGGCGCCTGGCCGACCCAGGGCACGCCTTCGCCACCCATGTGGGAGATCAGCGCGGTGCGCCGCTCGGGCATCCAGATCGCCATGCCGTGGCAGCCGATGCCGGCCATGGCCCGGCTGCCGTCCGGTAGACGCGTCGACGTGTTGTGCGGGCAGCCCGAGCAGAAGTACGGCGTGCGCGCCACCTTGGGCGGTGGCGCCGACAGCAGCTTCTCCTTGGCTTCGAGCCGGGCGAGCCGCTGCTTGAGCTCGGGCGATTCGCCCATGTGCTTCATCAGGCGGCCGGCAATCACCATGGCGACGCCGGTCGGCGTCAGCTCGCCTTCGCTCGGCAGGATGATGCCGCCGGTCTCGTCGGCCTTGCCGATCACCAGCGGCCGGCGATCGGCCGGCATGTTGTAGAGAAGATGGACGAGCTGCTCCTCGAGGTTGGAGCGCTTCTCTTCGATGACGATCACTTCCTCGAGACCTTCGGCGAAGCGGCGCGCGCCCTCCGGCTCGAGCGGCCAGGTCATGCCGACCTTGTAGATCCGGATGCCGAGCGCGCGCGCCCGCGCCTCGTCGATGCCGAGGTCCTCGAGCGCTTGGCGCGTGTCGAGGTAGGCCTTGCCCGTGGTCATGATGCCGATGCGGGCCCGCGGCGGGTCGATGACGATGCGATCGAATCCGTTGGCGCGCACGAACGCCTTGACCGCGGCCATCTTCGGCCCGTGCAGGCGCTTCTCCGCCTCCATGGGCGGATCGGGATTGCGGATGCCGAGCCCGCCCGGCGGCAGCTGGAAGTCGGTCGGCATCATGATCCTGATGCGCTCGGGGTCGACCCAGACCGAGGCGCCGGACTCGACCGTCTCGGAGATCGCCTTGAAGCCGATCCAGCAGCCCGAGTAGCGTGACAACGCGAAGCCCAGCAGGCCGAAATCGAGATACTCCTGCACGTTGGCCGGATTGATCACCGGGATCATCGCCGCCGAGAAAACCTGCTCGCTCTGATGCGGCAGGGTCGAGGACTGGGCGCCATGGTCGTCGCCCGCCAGCACGATAACGCCGCCATGGGCCGAGGAGCCGGCAGCATTGCCGTGCTTCAGCACGTCCATCGAGCGATCGACGCCGGGTCCCTTGCCATACCAGATCGAGAAGACGCCATCGACCTTGGCGCCGGGGAACAGGTTGACCTGCTGGGTGCCCCACACCGCGGTGGCCGCCAGGTCCTCGTTCAGGCCCGGCTGGAAGTGGATGTTGTTTTCCTTGAGGTACTTCTTGGCGGTCCACAAAGCGTGGTCGTACATGCCGAGCGGCGAGCCGCGGTAGCCCGAGATGAAGCCGCCGGTATTCAGTCCGGCGGCGAGATCGCGCTGGCGCTGCATCATGGGCAGGCGCACGAGGGCCTGGATGCCGGTCATGTACACCCGGCCCTTGTCGAGCCGGTAGCGATCCTCCAGCGCGTAGTCTCCGAAGACCAGCGGGACGGGAGTGGCGACGGTCATCGTGAAGAGCTCCCCGAAAGCGGCGGCGTAAAGGGCGTTTATGTCGGCCAAGCATAGCGGGCGAAAGTGGCGAGAGGAAAGGCATGGGTGCGGCAGCAATTTCGCAGCCATGAGCGCGATGGTTGCGATGAAATACACGCGATAGTAGCATATCGGGCACGTTTGTATCGCGGCGACGGGTGCCCGCTCTTCATGGCCCGGAGGTCACATGTCCCTTGGCATCGTGCTCGACGTCATCATCGGGCTTGCTTTCACCTATCTGCTCCTGTCGATACTCGTATCGGGGCTGCAGGAGATCATCGCCGGCGCGATGAGCCTGCGAGGCGCCAAGCTGCAGAAGGGCATCATTGCTCTGCTCGCCGATGCCGATCCGAAGGTGAGGTCCAAGCTTTTCGAAAAGGTCTTCAATCATCCGCTGATTTCCGACCTCAGCAAGAACAGGCTGCCGTCCTACGTACCGTCGAGAAATTTCTCGATGGCGCTGGTCGAGGCGCTCAAGAGCGGCACCGCCTCACCGGGGGCGCTGATCGCCCAGGTCGAGAGCACGATCGGCACGCTGCCGGACGGCAAGGCGAAGCAGAGCCTGCTGGCGATGCTAACCCAGGCCGAAGGTGACATTCACAAATTTCAGAAGCGTGTCGAGGTCTGGTTCGACGACGGCATGGATCGCGTCAGCGGCATCTACAAGCGTCATACCCAGATCGTCGTCGGCGTGCTGGGCTTGGCGGTTGCCATCATCCTCAATGTAGATTCGATCACCCTTGCCCGCACGCTGTGGGTCGATCCGGCGACGCGCAGCGCCTTGGTCAAGGCAGCGGAGCCCGCCGCGGCCGCTGCGCAACCGCCCACCATGACGCCGGAGCAGGCGAAGTGCGCGCTCGATGCCTTGCCGTTGCCGATCGGCTGGCGTGACACCGCCGCCCGCGCCCAGGCCTGCAAGGACGGCAAGCTGCTGGACGATGGCATCGATATGAGGAGCGCCTTGACGCTTGCCGATCAGCGCGTCTTCAAGAAGGACGGCTCGGGCCTCTGGATTGTGATCGGCTGGATCATCACGGCGCTCGCCGTCTCGTTCGGCGCGCCGTTCTGGTTCGCCGCCCTGCAGCAGCTCTTCAAGATCCGTAATGCCGGGCCGAAGCCGCCCAAGACCGAGGAGGGCGGCGGCACGGCGTGAGGGCTGTCAGGCGGGCAGCCGCGCGCCCTTCGCCGCGTTCCTGCCGACCGACCGGCCCAGCGAGCGGGTCGGGACGGCGGCGGACGAAAACATGCCGGCGGCGCCGTCGAGGAACAGGTCGACCCTGAGCGCGATGGCCTTGCGCACGTCGCCCTTGAAGCGGCGGGTGTGGATCCAGCGGCGGATGCCCAGCAGGTGATACATCGTGCCGTGCAGTGCCTGCACGATCTCGAGCTCATCCTCGCGGATTGGCGCGGCGGCCGAGCGGCCGCACTCGACGCGGACCGCGCGGACGATAGCGGGGAAGATCCGGCCGTGCAGCGCGGCCGTGTAATGGCGGCTGAGATCGGGCCGGCTGAGGCCTGCCCACAGCAGCAGGCGCATCACGCGATAGTTCCACGTGATCTCGGCGTACTCCTCGAAGAACCGCACAAGGCGCAGGCGCAGCGGCATCGACGTGTCGCGGAGCAACCTCTCCCATTCAAACCAGGAATTGTTGACCGGGAAGACGTGCCGATAGACGTCGCGCAGCAGCTTCTCCTTGGTCGGAAAGTAGCGGTACATCAAGGGCTGGCTGATGCCCATTCGTCTCGCCAGATCCGGCGTGCCGGCCTGGAAGCCGTGGTCGGCGAAGAAGCCGCTCGCCTCCTCCAGGATCTGCAGCTTGCGAACCTTGGGGTTCAGCCGGGTCGCGCCGTTGCGCGGGGCGGCAACGCTTTTCTGTGCGGCCATGGTGCCTGACTGCCTGGTTGAACTGGAAACGCCATATACAGCCTTGCCGTCACCGGCAAGCAGGCCGGCGCCGACGAGACGGTGGAGCACGATGCGACCGGGTGGCATCACCCGGTTCGATCTCATCCCGTTCCGCGCTAGCTGACGGTCATGCGATGCATGCGGCGGCGGTGCTGCGGCCCGAAATCGAAGTCGACCTTGTGCTGTGTCGAGTAGTTGTCCCAGATCAGCAGGTCGCCGACGCGCCAGGAGTGACGGTAGATCGCCTCCGGTCGACTGGCATGGTCGCACAGCTCGCGGATCAGCGGCGTCGCCTCCGGCTCGGGCATGCCCTCGAAGCCGAATGTCGTGCCTTCGTTGACGTACAGGCAGTCCCGCCCGGTGCGCGGATGCGGCCACACCACGGGATGGTAGAGGTCCGGCGTCCGCTGCTTCTGCTCGGGCGTGAGCGGGATGTGCCGGCCGATGCCCGACGACTTCTTCCTCTCGTACTGCGCGATCAGGCTGTGCAGGCCGCGCAGCGGGCGCAGGCGCTGCTGCATCGCCGCCGGCAGCGTGGCGAAGGCGTGCACGGTGCTGACGAACATCGTGCTGCCCAGCGCCTCGCCATGCTCGTCCAGCGGGATCTCCTGGGCATGCAGCATCGAGTAGATGTGCGGCCGGCGCGTGAAGGCGCCGTCGGTGTGCCAGTACTGGCCGGCGTCGGAGACCCCGATCGGCTTGCCGTTCTCCACGATGTTCGACAGCACGACGATCTCGGGGTGATCGGCCAGCAGGAACTGGTCGAACACGTGGCGCTCCAGCGTGCCGAGCCTGCGGCCGACCGCGACGTACTGGGCCGGGGTCAGCTTCTGGCCGCGCAGGTAGATCATGCCGTGCTCATCGAGCGCGCCGCGCAGTTCGGCGAGGGCCGCGTCGTCGAGCGGCGCGCCGAGGTCGAGGCCGACCACTTCCGCGCCGACCGGCGCTTCGTTGGGAACGACATTCAGGGCCATGGCATCCCTCATTCTGGTGATACGCCTATTATCAGGGACGCGCAGCGGAACGGCAAGCCGATGTTGACGGCGCCGACGCGCGGCCATATCCTTTTCTTAATTGATAAGGCAATCAGCAAGCGACACGATATGCATCCTTCTCGCTGATTGGAGGCATCATGAAGCGTTGGTCGACTTTGTTCTGCGGCGTCGTGCTGGCGATGGCTTGCGCTGCCGTGGCGAACGCCCAGGCGCGCTTTCCGGTCGCCGGGCGGCCCATCAACTTGATCGTTCCGTTCGCCGCAGGCGGGCCCACCGACGCCGCGGCGCGGCTGCTCGTGCCGGCTCTCGAGAAAGAGCTCGGGACCCAGGTTACGGTCGTGAACAAGCCCGGCGCCAGCACGCAGATAGGCGTGACGCAGATCGCGACCGCCAAGCCGGACGGCTACACGATCGGCTTCGTCAGCCTGCCGCAGCTGCAGACGATCCTCTTCGATCCCGAGCGCAGGGCAGTGTTCTCGCGCAAGGATCTGCAACCTCTCGCCATGCATGTCGTCGACCCGATGGTGGTGGTCGTGCGCAAAGGCAGCCCGTTCAAAACCATGCAAGAGCTGATCGCTTTCGCGAAGGCCAACCCGGGCAAGCTCAAGAGCGGCGACGGCGGCTTCATGGGGGCGACGCATCTCGCTTGGCTCGATGTCGAGCGCCAGTCCGGCGCGCGCACGGCGATGGTCCACTTCGACGGTTCGGCGCCCGGCATCACGGCGCTGCTGGGCGGCCACATCGACCTGCAGATCGACACGGTCGCAGGCGTCTTCAATCGGGTGAAGTCTGGCGAGTTCAACGCGCTGGGCGTTATGGATTCGCAGGAGAACTCGTTCCTGCCCGGTGTGAAGACACTCGCCGAGCAGGCCCTCAAGGTGGATTTCTCGGTGTCGCGCGGCTTGGTGGCGCCGGCCGGCACGCCCAAGGACGTCGCCGACAAGCTGGCGGCCGCCCTCGAGAAGGCGATCACCAGCGACGAGCACAAGAAGAGGATGGCCGAGATGGGCCAGACGGTGCGCTACATGAACCCGGCCGCCTTCTCGGCCTTCCTCGAAGCGCAGGACGCCCAGGTGAAAATGCTCATGGAGCTCGCCAGGGCGGGCATCACGAAGAACTGAGTTGTCTCTTCAGGCACGGAGTATCGCGTTCATGACCGACAAGGCAAATCAAGGTGCGGGCAGCGCGGCGCACAAGGCGCTGCTGGATCGATACCTGAACCCGCGGATCATCGCCGAGCACGTCTTCTCGGGCGGCGGCAGCTGCATGCATCGCAGCATCCGCAGCCAGGTACCGGGGCTGCGCTGCGTCGGCCGGGCGCTGACCGTGCGCACCGCCTCGGGCTTCAATCGACGCGTGCTCGAGGCGCTGGCAATGGCCGAGAAAGGCGACGTGCTGGTGATCGCCGGCGGGGGCGAGGCCGAGGTCGCGGTGTGGGGCGGCATGGTGCACTGGAACGCCACGCGCAAGGGGCTGGGCGGCATCGTCGCCGACGGCATGACGCGCGACCTGATCGAGATCAAGTCACTCGAAGGCACCGTACCGCTCTTCGCCTGCGGCCAGGTCCCGGCGATCGCGGGGTTCGGAACGCCGACCAGCGGCGCGATCGGCGAGCCGATCATCTGCGGCGGCGTGCAGGTCCGCACCGGCGACCTGGTCTACGGCGACGACGACGGCGTCGTCGTGGTGCCCTGGGAGCAGGCCGAGACGGTGCTCGACCTCGCCCTCAAGAGCATCGCCTTCGACGACAAGGAACAGGCGTGGGTCGAGTCGGGACGCGAGGTCGTCGACCTCCTGAAGATGCTGTGGGATCCCGACGGCACGACCTACAAGGAGCGCAAGTTCAAGTGGGCGATGCAGAACTCGCTGGATCCGCTCTGACGGCAGACGTCTAGACTGCCCCGATGCGACGGCCCCACCTGATAGCGGCGACCCTGCTGATAGCGCTGGCGCTGTTCGTCGGGTGGGAATCGCTTCGCCTCACCTACTACTCGCCGCTCGGGCCGGGACCTGGCTTCTTCGCATTCTGGCTCTCGGTCTGCCTGGCGGCGGCGTCGCTCGGCATGGCGGTCGAGGCCTGGCGCAGCGCGCCGCAAGCCCTGCCGGCCGATTTCCTGCCGGGCAGGGCGGGGTTGCTGAAGATCGCAGCCATCGTTGGCGCGCTGATCGTGACAATGGCGGTATTCGAGCCGCTGGGGTTTCGCCTGACCATGCTGGCGCTGGTCGGCTTCCTGCTCGTCGTGCTGGGCCAGCGCAGCCTCGTCGTGACGCCGATCGTGGCGTTGCTGGGGAGCTTCGGCGTGTACGAGCTGTTCGTGCATGCGCTTGGTGTGCCCCTGCCCATCGGCGCCCTCGGCATCTGACATGGACACCCTGCATCTCCTGACGCAAGGGCTGCTGACGGTGCTGCAGCCGGACAATCTTCTGTTCGCCGCGATCGGCTGCGTGCTGGGGATGCTGGTCGGCGTGCTGCCCGGCATCGGTCCGGCGGCCGGCACGGCCGTGCTGATCCCGGTGACCCTGACCATGTCGCCGACCGCCGGCGTCATCATGCTGGCGGCGATCTACTACGGCGCCATGTACGGCGGCACCATCACGTCGGTGCTGCTGAACATGCCGGGCGAGGCCGCCTCGGCCGTGACCTGTCTGGACGGCTACGAGATGGCCAAGCGCGGCCGCGCCGGTCCGGCTCTCGCCATGGCGGCCATCGGCTCCTTCATCGGCGGCTCGCTGTCGACCATCGGGCTCGTCGTCATGGCCGTGCCGATGTCGAAGCTCGCCCTGTCGTTCGGGCCGCCGGAATTCTTTGCGCTGATGGTCGTCGGACTGTCGCTGGTCATGGGCCTGGCCGGCCGGTCGCTGTGGCGGGCGCTGATCGCGGCGATCCTCGGATTGCTGCTGGCACAGGTCGGTGTCGATCCCGTGATGGGCGCGCCGCGATTCACCTATGGCCAGACCGAGCTGCTCGATGGCGTCGGCATCGTGCCGCTGGTCATGGGACTGTTCGGCATCGCCGAGATCCTGCTGAATGTCGAGGCGCGGAATCTCAAGGTGTTCGACACCCGCAGTGGATCGTTGATGCCGTCGCGCCAGGACATCCGTCGTTCCGCCGGTCCGATCGCCCGCGGCTCGGTGGTCGGCTTCTTCCTCGGCCTGATCCCGGGCGTCGGCGCGATCGTGCCGACCTATATTTCCTATGCGATCGAGAAGCGGTTCTCGAAGACGCCGCGCCTGTTTGGCACGGGCATGATCGAGGGCGTCGCCGGGCCCGAGACCGCAAACAACGCCTACGCCAACGCCGCCTTCGTGCCGCTGTTCACCCTGGGCATCCCCGGTGCCGCGACCACGGCGATCCTGATGGGCGCTCTGATGATGAACGGTCTGGTGCCTGGCCCGACACTGTTCACCGACCAGCCGCAGTTCATCTGGGCCGTCATTGCCAGCTTCTTCGTCGGCAATCTGCTGCTGCTGATCCTCAGCCTGCCGTTCGTCCCGCTCTGGGTCGCCATGCTGAAGATCCCCTACTCGATCCTGCTGACGATCGTGCTGGCGATGTGCGTCATCGGCGCCTACAGCATCAACAACAGCGTCTTCGATATCGGCGTCATGGTGGTCTTCGGCATCGTGGGCTACGCCTTCAAGAAGCTCGATATCCCGACCGCGCCGCTGGTGCTGACCTTCGTCCTCGGCCCGCTGATGGAGCGCGGCCTGCGCCAGTCGCTCGAAATGTCCAACGGCGAGTTCTCGATCCTGCTTACGCGACCGCTGTCGGCATCGCTGCTCGGCCTCGCCGTGGTGGTCACGGTCGGATCGACGATCAACGCCTTCTCCCCCGTCCGGGGCGGCGACGGCGAGGTCTGACCGCGGCTGGCGGGCCGGCCGTCTTCAGTTCGTCGGCTTCCTGCCCTGCTTGTAGTTAGCGATCGCCGTCTTCAGCATGCGGTACTCGGTGCAGCCGAAGACGCAGAGCGAATCGAGCCGCGCCAGCATCTTGTCGGCTTCGGCCGGCTGGTTGAGCATCAGATAGGCCTCGCCGAGATACTCGTGGGCGCCGAGATGCCGCGCGTCGATCGCCAGCGCCTGCTGATAGTACTGCAGCGAGCCCTGCGGGTTGCCGCCGGCGCGCGTCGCATAGCCCAGCAGATTATAGGCATCGGCGTTGCGCGGGTCGCGCTGCACGACCTGCTGCAGGAGCGGGATCGCGCCGGCGTAGTTCTTGGCCTCGATCATTGCCTTGGCCTGCGCGAAATTCGGATCGGCCGGTGCCGCGGGCGCGACGGCCGTCGGCTTGGGCGGATCGGCGCCGCCGCCGGCTGCGAAGGTCGCAATCGGAAGTCCAAGAGCGAGCAGTGCCGCCGAGGCAAAAACGGTCAGGCGCATGATCCACCTCCAGAGGTCGCGGGATTGTCTCTCGATACCCGCGTCGGGCAACGAAAATTTCATGACATTGCCGTGAGTTCGACGACCTTCTTGACTGAACGCACCGTCAACCTGCCTTGTCGTCCGCGAATCTCGACATCGTGGCTCTCATGGACGCTGAGGTCGACGCCGGCGCGGTCCAGCAGTTCCTGCGAGACGACCAACTCGGCGGCGAATTCCTTGGTCAAAGCCTCGAGCCGGCTGGCGATGTTCACCGTGTCGCCGATCGCGGTCAAATGCGTGGTCCGCTCGTAGCCCATCTCGCCGACGATGGTCGGACCTGAATGCAGGCCGATGCCGATGCGCAGCGGCTGGCCCAGATCGCCCGACAGCGCTTCGTTGAGCTCGGCCAGCGCCTCGCCCATGCGCCGTGCCGCATCGACTGCTTGGCGACAGGCGACCTGCGGCTCCTTGCCGAGACCGAAAATCGCCATCACGCCGTCGCCGATGAACTTGTCGACGCGTCCGCCTGCCGCTTCGATGGCCTGGCCGGTGGCGCGGAAATAGCGGTTGAGCAGGAACACTACGTCGTAGGGCAGCCGGCCTTCGGAGATCGAGGTGAAGCCGCGGATGTCGGCGAACAGGATGGCGACGTAGTGCTCGCCGCCGTGGGCCTGAGCTTGGCGGCGATAGGCCTCGATCGGGCCGGCCGATGCGGGCAACAGAGGCGTCACGCGATAATGGCCGGGTGGCGGGCGCAGCTGGCAGGCCAGCCGCACATTGGCCGGTGCGCCGACTCGCGCCAGCACTTTTTGCTCCTCCGGTGAAGCCTCTGGCAGCTTGCTGCGATCCAGGCCGCCGATGCGCACACGGCAGGTCGAGCAGCGACCGCGGCCACCGCACACCGAGGCATGCGGGATGCCGGCGATGCGGCTCATCTCGAGGATGGTGAGGCCGGTCGGCTGGGCGACGCTGCGCCGCTCGTCGTAATCGAGGCGGACGACGCCGGCGCGACGCTCCCACAGATCGCGCAATGGCCGCGCGCTCAGCGCGCCGACCAGCAGCACAAGCGCGCCGATCTGCAGGTTGCGCGAGATGGCGTAGAGGTTGCCAATGTTCTCCTGCGACGGCACGTGTGCGCGCGCGAACAGGTTCTGCAGGAAGCCCGGCTGCTGGGCGAGGTCGGCGACGTCGCGCAAGGCGATGGCCGCGCCCGCGATGCCGCCCACCGGTACCAGCAGGGCGACGGCGTAGAGCAGCGGCAGCCAGGTACGGTACCACGGGCGCAGGCGCCATGCGAAGTGCAGGCCGATGCAGGCATGCAGCCAGACGACGAGCGGCAAGGCGAATTGTCGGACGATGCCGGTCCAGTCGCCGACCACCAGCGAGCCCAGCACCCATGGATAACCGGACTCGACGCCGTACAGCGCGTGCGCCAGCCGGGTGCCGACGACATGGATGGCGCCCAGCGGAATGATCAGCACGCCCAGGATCCACTGAGTCCATTCCCAGGACGACAGCTTCAGGGTGCGCCGCTCATAGAGCGACCACAGGGCGAGAAAGAAATGACCGAACAGGGCGCCGTAGAGGACTGTCTGGCCGACCGGATTGTGCCAGATGAGGACGAACCAATGACGGCCTGCCTCCAGCACGTTGAGCGAGATGAGGCCGAGCGTGTGGTTCAAAAGATGAGTGACGACATAGAAGAGCAGCGCATAGCCCGACCAGAGGCGGAGCCGGCCGACCACGGCGCTATCCCAGGAGCGGCAGCACCGCTTCGGGCGGCCGGCCGATGGCGGCACGCTTGCTCGCCACCACGATCGGCCGCTGCAGCAGGACGGGGTGGGCTGCGATCGCTTTCACGATGTCGGCGCGGCTGAGATCGGCTTTCTTCTTCTTGAGCGCCTTGAACTCGGCCTCGCCATCGCGGATCAGTGCGCTGGGCTCGCCGCCGACCATGTCCAGAAGCTTCTCGACCTCGGCTTTGCTGGGCGGGTCCTTCAGATATTCGCGGATCTGCGGCTCGACACCCTTCTTCCTCAAAAGCTCGAGCGTCTCGCGCGATTTGCTGCAGCGTGGGTTGTGCCAGATCGTGATGGTCATCTCTTTGCCCTCATCGGCTCGAACTCATGGAGAAGAGCAAGCGGCTCACTCCTCGTCCAGTGCATCAACGCTCTTCGCGTCGATCACCTTCTTGGCAACGTCGAAGGCGAAGCCGGCGCGGGCCATCGCGGCGAGGTCGCGGGTACGTTTGTCATTGCGGTCCTTGGCCGAGCGGAACGGTCCGAGGCGACGCCGCCGCGCCAGCGCCACGGCAGCCTGCCATTCACGCTGCGCAGGGTTGGTGTCGAGCTCCTGGTCGAGCGCCGCCATCGCCCGGTCGAGCGTGTCGCCGTCGACGCCGGCATGCTTCAGCTTCTGCCGCGTCAGCCGGCTCGACGTGCCTCGCCGATGCAGGGCGCGTGCCTTGGTCTGGGCGAACTCCTTGTCGTTGATGGCGCCGGCTTCGACGAACTTGGCGACGATCTCCTCGATCGCCTGCTCGACGTTCTCCATTACCGGCGCATCGACCATCTCGGCCTTGCGAACCCGGCGGCCGAGAACGCGGCGCAGCCCCTCGGCCGTGGCCGGATAGCGCTCTAGATAGAACGTCGCTGCGTTCCGCAGGTATTTCGCGGTGATCGGACGGGCCGGACGTTTCACGGGTCGACCGCTGTTCCTCAGTCACCTCAGGCGGATGCCGACCATCGCCTGCAGCTCGTCGATCGCCACGTCGGGATCGCCGACCTTGATGGTGCGCATGCCGAGCGCGCGAGCGGGCTTCAGATTGATGCCGAGATCGTCGAGATAGACGCAGTCTTCCGGCCGCACGCCCAAAAGGTCGCAGGCGTGCTGGTAGATGCGCGGGTCCGGCTTGCGCAAGCCGAGTTTGCTCGACTCCACGACATGCTCGAACAGCGTCATGATCTCGGCGACGGCCTTGGCCTTGTCGGGGCTGCGCGCCATGCCGGGTCCCTCGCCGTGCTTCATGTTGTTGGTGATGCAGGCGACGCGGAACGCCTGCTTGCAGCGCCGCAGCGCCTCGACCATCTGCGGCCGAATGTCGCCGCTCAGCGACTGCAGGATGCGCCATCCGTCTAGTTTGAAACCGTGCTGGCGAGCTTCCTCCTCGAACAGCGCGACGAAGGCCTCTAGAGAAACCTCGCTGCGTTCCATTTTTGCCCACGCATTGGTGTCGCCGTTGCGTGCATTGAGGCCGCGGATGAAATCTTTGGGAAGGCCGGCTTCGGCCTCGTAGCGATTGAAGGCCTCGAACGGGCTCGAAAGGATCACCCCTCCGAAATCCCACAAGACCGCGCGGGGGGATTTTGCATGGCTCATATTCATGGTGGTGCGACCCTGTTTACCTTGTTCCTGCCCTAGTCGACCATTATTTCACGCCCTCCATAGGCGACGGATTGATCGATGACCACCGTTCGCCATCACAAGCTAGGAACCCAGCGAAATGAGCGAAGCAGCGGTGCAGCCGCGCGGCAACGCAGTGGCACAGGCGAATGAGGCAGGAATGGGCGACATGAGCCGACCTGAAACTGGCCGGTCCGATGGACGCAACCGGCGCGCGGCAGAGACTCGCCGCAAGATCATTGCTGCTGCCAAGGCGATGATTGCCGAGACCTGCACGGCGCCGACCGTGGTCGCTGTGGCCAAGCGGGCCGATGTCTCGGTCCGGTCGGTCTTCCAGCATTTTGGCGATGTTGAGTCACTTTTCGTAACTGTCGTGGACAGCGTGCGCGACGACCTGGTCGTGCCGCCGCCGACCCCGAGCAACCGGCCGCTGGACGCCCGTATCACCTCGGTGGTCGAGAATCTGGCCCAGGTGTTCGACAAGATCGTCCCGCTGCGCGTCGCTGCCGGCCAGTTCGTGAACCATCCTGCCCTGACCGAGCGCGCCAAGGTCTCCAAGCAGGAGCTGCGCGACGCCACCTTGGAGGCCTTTGCCCCTGAATTCGCGGCTTTGAGCGAGCAAGCCAAGGAAGAACTGCTGGATGCCATCGGCGCGGCCCTGTCGCTCGACGCGTGGATCGTCCTGCGCCGCCGCGACGGGCTGAGCTTCGAGCGGGCCACCGCGGTGTGGCGGCGGACGCTGGAAGCACTGCTGGCGCACGGCTTTGCCGTCCCCGCGACCGAATAACCTTCCCCTGGTCGCCAATTGACTTCGCGTTTGAGATCAGTGAGTTAAGGGCCCCCAAAAGGGTGGCAGCACGGGGCAAATGGCGACCAGCCAGCTTCACGAAGATTTTTCGCGCGAGGAGGAGGTAAAGGCGGGCACCGACCGCGGCTTCGGGCTCGTCTTCGCCGGCTTCTTCGCGATCCTCGCCGCGCTTTCGCTGTGGCACGGCAGCAAGACCTGGCACTACACGCTGCCGGTGGCGGCAGCGTTCCTGCTGGTGGCGCTGGTTTATCCACGCGTTCTTGCACCGCTCAACCGGCTGTGGCTGAAGTTCGGTCTGCTACTGTACAAGGTAATGAATCCCCTTGTGCTGGGGCTGCTGTTCTTCGTGACCATCATGCCGATCGGCCTGCTCATGCGTGCGTTTGGCAAGGACTTCCTCCGTCTCAAGCGTGATCCCGACGCCAAGACCTATTGGATCGACCGCACGCCGCCGGGGCCGCCGCCGCAATCCATGAAGAACCAATTCTGATCTGAAAGGGACCAAGACCAATGGGCTCCATTCTCGTCGAACTGTGGGACTTTATGAGGCAGCGCAAGAAGTTCTGGCTCTTGCCGATCCTGATCATGATGGTGATCTTCGGCGGCCTGATCGTGATGACCAAGGGCTCGGCGATCGCGCCGTTCGTCTACACGCTGTTCTAACAGGGAGCGGAAGCCTCCATGCGCGTGCTCGGCATCTCGGCCTTCTATCATGACAGCGCCGCCGCGCTGATCGAGGACGGCCACCTCGTCGGCGCCGCGCAGGAGGAGCGCTTCACCCGCAAGAAGCCCGATTCGGGCTTCCCGCAGCAGGCCGTGCAGTACTGCCTCGACGAGGCCGGCATCAAGCTTCAGGACGTCGACTACGTCGCCTTCTACGACAAGCCGTTCCTGAAGTTCGAGCGCCTGCTCGAGACCTACCTCGCCTACGCGCCCCGCGGCTTCCAGTCCTTCCGCATGGCCATGCCGCTGTGGCTGAAGGAAAAGCTCTTCCAGAAGACGCTGCTGCGCGATGAGATGAAGCACTGGCAGCCCGACTTCGACTGGCACAAGCGGCTGCTGTTCGGCGAGCATCACCAGAGCCATGCCGCGTCGGCCTTCTTCCCATCGCCCTACGAAGAGGCGGCCGTGCTGTGCATGGACGGCGTCGGCGAATGGGCGACGACGTCGCTGGCGTTGGGCCAGGGCAACAAGCTCGAGATGCTGAAGGAGATCCACTTTCCGCACTCGCTCGGGCTGCTCTATTCGGCGTTCACCTACTACACCGGTTTCAAGGTCAACTCAGGCGAATACAAGGTCATGGGGCTGGCGCCCTATGGCGCGCCGAAGTTCAAGGACCTCATCCTCGACAAGATCGTCGACCTCAAGGAGGACGGCACCTTCCGCCTCGACCAGCAGTATTTCGACTACTGCACGGGCCTGCGCATGACGAACGAAAAGTTCGGCGAGCTGTTCGGTGGCCAGGCGCGCAAGCCCGAGGAACTGCTGACCCAGCATCACATGGACCTCGCGGCGTCGGTGCAGGCCGTCACCGAGGAGATCGTGATCCGGCTGGCGCGTTCGGTGCGCAAGGAGACGGGGGCCAGGAACATCTGCCTGGCCGGCGGCGTGGCGCTGAACTGCGTCGCCAACGGCAAGCTCCTGCGCGAAAACCTGTTCGACGGCATCTGGGTGCAGCCCGCGGCCGGTGACGCCGGCGGCGCGGTCGGAGCGGCCTATGCCGCCTACCACGGCTATCTCGGCCAGGGACGCAAGCTCAACGGCCATCTCGACGGCATGGCCGGCTCCTATCTCGGCCCGGAATATACTGACGACGAGATCGAGAAGCGTCTGGTGGCCGCCGGCGCCAAGCTCACGCGTCTGACGCGCGAGCAGACCATCGAGCAGACGGCGCAGGCGCTGGCCGACGAGAAGGCGGTGGGCTGGATGCAGGGCCGCATGGAATTCGGGCCGCGCTCGCTCGGCGCCCGCTCGATCCTGGGCGATGCGCGCTCGCCTTCGATGCAGAAGACACTGAACCTCAAGGTGAAGTACCGCGAATCGTTCCGGCCCTTCGCCCCGGCGGTGCTGCGCGAGGACGTCGACAAATATTTCGACTTCAAGAGCGACAGCCCATACATGCTGATGGTGGCGCCGGTGAACGAGGACCGCCGCCGCGGCATGAGCGAGGCTGAGCAGGCGCTGTTCGGCATCGACAAGCTGAACGTGCCGCGCTCCGACATCCCGGCCGTGACGCACGTCGACTATTCGGCGCGCATCCAGACGGTGCACAAGGAAACCAACCCGGCCTTCCACGACCTCCTGACCTCGTTCAAGGCCAAGACCGGCTACTCGGTGGTGGTGAACACCTCGTTCAACGTGCGCGGCGAGCCGATCGTCTGCACGCCCGAGGACGCCTTCCGCTGCTTCATGGGCAGCGAGATCGAGGTGCTGGTCGTCGGTAACTGCTTCCTCAGGAAGGAAGACCAGGATCCGGCGCTGAAGCTCGACTACAAGAACGCCTTCGAGCTCGACTAGCGGCATGCGGGCGATCGTTTGCGATCGCCTGGGCGATCCCTCGGTCCTGAAGATCCAGAACGTGCCGGTCCCCGAGATCGGGCCGGCCGACGTGCTGATCGAGGTCGGTGCGGCGTCGGTGAACTTCCCCGATGTGCTGATGCTGACGGCGGAATACCAGCACAAGCCCGAACTGCCGTTCATACCCGGCATGGAAGGTGCGGGCACGATCTCGGCGGTCGGCGCCGACGTTTCGACCTGGAAGGTCGGCGATCGTGTGATCTTCGGCGTGCGGCCCGGCGCCTTCGCCGAATATGTGAAGGTACCGGCTTCCGGCAACCTGATGCGGCTGCCGACGGGTTGGTCGGATGCCGAAGGCTCGGCGTTCCGCGTCGGCGCAACCACGGCCTATCACTCGCTGCTCCATCGCGCCGGGCTGAGATCCCGCGAGGTCCTGCTGGTGCATGGCGCCTCGGGTGGTGTCGGCATGGCGGCCGTCCAGCTCGGCAAGCATCTCGGCGCGCAGGTGATCGCCACCGGCAGCAACGACGAAAGGCTTGCCGTGGTGCGCCAGCAGGGCGCCGACCTGGTGGTGAACCTGGGGCGTGACGACTTCGTGTCGATCGTGAAGGGCCTGACCGACGGACGCGGAGCCGACGTGATCTACGATCCGGTGGGTGGCGAGGTGCTTGAGGAGTCCATGCGTGCGGCGGCCTACGGCGCGCGCCTTCTGGTCGTCGGCTTCACCTCGGGCGGCCCGACCAGGATCATGTCCAATCATGTGCTGATCAAGGGCCTGACGATAATGGGTGTGCGTGCCGGCGAGAGCGCGCGCCGCCAGGCATCCAAGACCGGTTCCTCCTATGCCGGCGACTACGCCGTCGAGCTGCCGCGCCTGGCGGAGCTCGGCGTCATGCGCCCGCACATCTCTCATCGCTTCCCGATGGAGCGCGCCGCCGATGCCTTCCGCGTCCTGATCGACCGCAAGGTGGTCGGCAAGGCTGTGATAGACGTCACCGGCTAGAGCACATTCCGTTCGGCTGGAATCAGCCGAACGGAATGTGCCCTTCGAAACCAGAAACACCCTCGCGCGCATTTCCGATCTGATGGAGCCGCTCGCGGTTCAATCAGATCTGAAATCGCTCTAGTTAGCGCGAGAACACGATCGTCACCCGCCGATCCTTCTCCGACGCGTTGTAGCTGCCGAGGCTCATGTTGCCGAAGGCCTCGGGGTCCGCCGCGATCACGATGTGGTTGGCGGGATAGCCCGCCCGGATCAGCTCGGCGGCCACTGCCTGTGATCGTTCGCGGGCGAGCTTGGCGTTCAGCGCCTTGTCGCCCAGCTTGTCAGCATGGCCGACCAGGCAGATCGACGTTACCTGCCGGTCCTTCGCCGTCTTCACCGCTTCGGCAATCGTCGGCTTGTCGGCCGGCCGCACATGCGCGCTGCCCAGGTCGAATAGCACCCACGCCGGCTGTGGCTGATTGGCGCCGCCGCCGCGCGCGCACGAGCCGACGGTCTGGCCGAGGGACGGCACGGCCGCCAACAGGGCGCCGGTCGCCAGCAGCAGGCCGACTTTGATCATTTGAGTTCTCCTTTGAGCGCCAGTTCGACGAACGGCAGGCGGTCGTTGCCGAAGAACATCATGTCGCCCACGAAGCAGGTCGGCGCGCCGAAGACGCCGCGCGCCACCGCTTCGTCCGTCGTGGCCTTCAGCCGGTCCTTGACGTCCTGGTCCTGGATGCGGCTGCCGATCCTGGCCGCATCGAGCCCGGCCGCGGTCAGCACCTTCGCCACCTCAGCCATGTCGTTGAGGTTGATGCCGTCGACCCACATCGCCTTGTAGATCGTCGGATGATAGCGCTCGAAGAAGCCGTCGATCTGCGCCGCTGCCGCACCGCGCATCAGGGCGAGCGTGTTCACCGGGAAGAACGGATTGCGGTTGAACGGCACGCCGTAGTGCTTGGCCCACATCGGCATGTCGAAGGCGCTCCATTTCGACTTCTGCGCCACGGTCATGGGCGAGGCATTGCCGGTCGCCTTGAACACGCCGCCCAGCAGCATCGGTTTGCGCGCCAGGCTGGCGCCGGCGCGCCTGGCGATGGCCTCGACCTGGGTGTCGGCCAGGTAGGAATAGGGGCTGCCGTAATCGTAGTAGAATTCCAATGTGCGGGCCATTCGGGCTCCTCCTTGCTTGTCGCCAGCCTGCGCTGCTTCTAGCCTTGCCTCAACAACGGGCTCAAGAAGGTTAAGGGACGAGGCGCATGGGCAGGGTTGCAGGCAAGGTCGTGCTGGTGAGCGGCGGCGGATCGGGCATTGGCCGCGCCACCGCCACGCTCCTCGCCAAGGAAGGCGCCACGGTGATCGTCACCGACATCGACCGGCCGGGCGGCCAGGAGACGGTGCAGCAGATCGGTGGCCAGAACAACGGGGGAGGGGCAAGGTTCGAGGAGCACGACACCTCGAAGGAAGCCGACTGGAAGCGCATCATCGACGGCATCCTGGAGCGCGAAGGGGCGCTGCACGGCCTGGTGAACAATGCCGGCATCTCGGGACCTTTCCCGGCGACCTTCGAGACCGAGACCGTGGAGCAATGGCAGCGCATGCTATCGGTCAACGTCCAGGGCGTCTTCCTGGGCTGCAAGTATGGCGTGCCGGCGATCCGCCAGTCGGGCGGCGGCTCGGTCGTGAACACTTCGTCGCTGGCGGCCTTTCTCGGCACTCCCGACCTCTCGGCCTATGGCGCGAGCAAGGGCGCGGTGCGGCAGTTCACCAAGACCGTTGCGATCGACTGCGCCCGCAAGGGCTACAAGGTGCGCTGCAATTCGGTCCATCCCGGCATTATCCTGACGCCCATGGGCAACTCGGTGATGCCGAGCGACAAGGCCCGCGAGCGCGCCCGCCGGCGCATCCCGATCGGCGATTTCGGCGCGCCCGAGGACATCGCCTATGGCATCCTCTACCTGATTTCCGACGAATCGCGTTTCGTCACCGGCACCGAGCTGGTGATCGACGGAGGCATGAACGCCATCTAGCCATCAGCGATGGAGACGGCAATGCAGCAAGCCGATCAAGTTGCGTATCTCGAGCGTATGTTGCGTATGGTGCGTACCAACACGCGGGATGACGGCCCAGGCGTCATGCACACGCCCGTCGAAGGCTATTTCGACCCGGTGCGCTACCGGCGCGAGGTCGATCTGCTGTTCCGCAAGTATCCCATCGTCGTGGGATTCTCGAGCCAGCTGCGCAAGGCCGGCGACTTCGTGGTGCACAACGAGACCGGCCAGCCGATCCTGGTGACGCGCGGCACCGACGGCGTGTTGCGCGCCTTCCTCAACGTCTGCCGTCATCGCGGCGCCGCCGTCGAGCAGAAGCCCTGCGGCGCCAACAAGCGGGCCTTCGTCTGCGCCTATCACGGCTGGAGCTACGACCTCACCGGCCGGCTGGTCGGCGTCACCGATGGCGCCACGTTCGGCGAGATCGACAGGAGCAGGTACGGCCTGCGCCGGCTGAAGCTGGCGGAGAAGTACGGGCTGGTCTGGGTCGTGCCGACCGCACTGGAGGACAACGAGGACGCCAGCCTCGACATCGAGGGCTATCTCGGCGCGCTCAATGCCGACCTGTCGGGCTGGGACATGGAGGGCTGGGAGCTGCATTCGTCAGAGCCGATCCGGCCGCGCATGAACTGGAAGCTGGTGATCGACACCTTCCTCGAGCTCTACCACTTCCGCTACCTGCATCCGGGTACGGTCTATCCGCTGTTCCTGGACAACATCGCCACATACGAGCGCCTGGGCAATCACATGCGCTGGGCGGCCGCCAAGCGCACGCTGACCGAGCTGGAGGGTCAACCCAGGGAGAGCTGGCGCATCCGCGACCACGCCATCGTCTTCTATTCGCTCTTCCCCAACACCGTGCTGACCTACACCCAGGACCATTGCGGCGTGTTCTCGAGCTTCCCCGTTTCACCCGATGAAGCGGTGTTGCAGTTCTCGGTGCTGGTGCCGCCGGAGGAGAAAGCCGCGAAGCCTGAAAAGTACTGGAAGGCCAACGTCGACTTGTTCGCCAATGCGCTGATCGAGGACCTCGGCATCGGCGAGACCATCCAGAAGAACTTCAGGAGCGGCGCCAACCGCCAGCAGACCTTCGGCAAGTTCGAGAAGGCGCTGGGCTGGTATCACCAGGAAGTGGCGGCGGCCGTCGGCTGACGTCGTTCTAAGGAAAAGCAGGTGGTTTGGCCGGTTTGGGCCGAATATCGCTTGCTAGTTCGAAAAAAAGGGCCACTTCTCTACCAGTTGTTGCGTCGTGTGCGCCCAGGAGGCGCCCGCCGCTCAAGCCCGACAAACTGGAGAAAATCGCCATGAGATTCCGGCCGTTACACGAGCGCGTGATGGTTCGCCGTGTCGCTTCCGAGGGCGGACGGGCAGGGTGGTACCGCTCGACGTCAAGCCGGGCGACCGCATCCTGTTCGGCAAATGGTCGGGCAGTGAGATCAAGCTCGAGGGCGGGGATCTCCTGATCGTGATCGAATCAGACATCGTGGGCATCGTCGGAGGGCCCACCATCGCCAAGAAGAAGGCGGCCTGACGACCCGCACCGCCCACCATTCCAACGAGGAACCAGACCATGGCTGCAAAAGACGTACGATTTGGCGGCGATGCCCGCGCCCGCATGATTCGCGGCGTCGACATCCTGGCCGATTCGGTCAAGGTCACGCTCGGGCCCAAGGGCCGCAATGTCGTGCTCGACAAGTCGTACGGCGCGCCGCGCATCACCAAGGACGGCGTCACCGTCGCCAAGGAGATCGAGCTTTCGGACAAGTTCGAGAACATGGGCGCCCAGATGCTGCGCGAGGTGGCGACTCGGACGTCGGACACGGCTGGCGACGGCACTACCACGGCGACCGTGCTTGCCCAGGCGATCGTGCGCGAGGGTGCGAAATCTGTCGCCGCCGGCATGAACCCGATGGACCTCAAGCGCGGCATCGATCTCGCCTGCGACTTGGTGATGGACGATCTCAAAGGCCGTTCCAAGAAGGTGTCGACCGGCGCGGAGATCGCCCAGGTCGGCACCGTGTCGGCCAACGGCGACAAGTCGATCGGCGACATGATCGCCAAGGCGATGGACAAGGTTGGCAAGGATGGTGTGATCACCGTCGAGGAAGCCAAGAGCATGGAGACTGAGCTGGACGTCGTCGAAGGCATGCAGTTCGACCGCGGCTACCTCTCGCCCTACTTCGTCACCAATGCAGAGAAGATGATCGTCGAGCTCGAGAATCCGTACGTCCTCGTCCACGAGAAGAAGCTGTCTAGCCTGCAGACGATCCTGCCTCTGCTCGAACTGGTCGCCCAGTCGGGCCGGCCGCTGCTCATCATCGCGGAGGAAGTCGAGGGCGAGGCGCTCGCCACCCTGGTCGTCAACAAGCTGCGCGGCGGGCTCAAGGTCGCTGCCGTCAAGGCTCCGGGCTTCGGTGATCGGCGCAAGGCCATGCTCGAGGACATCTCGGTCCTGACCGCCGGTCGCGAGATCAGCGAGGATCTTGGCATCAAGCTCGAGAACGTCACCCTCGACATGCTGGGCACCGCCAAGCGCATCCACGTCGACAAGGACAACACCACCATCATCGATGGTGCGGGCAAGAAGAAGGACATCGAGGGCCGGATCGCGCAGATCAAGGCGCAGATTGAGGAGACGACCTCGGATTACGACCGCGAGAAGTTGCAGGAGCGTCTGGCCAAGCTCGCCGGCGGCGTGGCCATCATCAAGGTGGGTGGCGCCACCGAGGTCGAGGTCAGGGAGAAGAAGGACAGGGTCGAGGACGCCATGCATGCGACGAAGGCCGCGGTCGAGGAGGGCGTCGTCGCAGGCGGCGGCGCGGCTCTGCTCTATGCCACCCGCGTGCTCGAGGGCAAGCGCGGCGCCAATCACGACCAGCAGGTCGGCATCGAGATCGTGCGCCGTGCCCTGCAGGCGCCGGTCCGCCAGATCGCCGAGAATGCCGGCTTCGACGGCGCCGTGGTCGCAGGCCGCATGCTCGACCAGAAGGACGCCAATCTCGGCTTCGACGCCCAGAAGGCCGAGTACGTCAACATGATCAAGGCCGGGGTCATCGATCCGACAAAGGTCGTGCGCACGGCGCTGCAGGGTGCGGTATCGGTGGCCGGCCTGCTTATCACGACGGAGGCGATGGTGGTCGAAACACCCAGCAAGGATGCGCTGCCGGCCATGCCGGGCGGTGGCATGGGCATGGGCATGTAGCCTACCGTAGAGGCATCATGACGCTGTGGCCGGAATATTCCTTCGGTCACTCGGAGTACAATGCATTCCTCTTCGCCGCCGTCGGCGAGGAGGCGGTTGGCTTGCCGCTGGCGGTCCTGACGGCTTTGTTGCGGCTGGGTATCGATCCATGGCGGGAAGCCGCGCGCCTGTCGGACTTGCCGCAGGAAGCGGCCGCCCATCTTTTCAACCGCGGTTCGGCGAGTCAGAGGTAGATCGCAATCTGGAACCGCCACAAGGCCGCGAGACGACGACCCAGCGATGAAGACCGAGCCGGTCGCACCATGCCGCTGGCGCGACCGGCGAGGCCTACTTGATCGTCACCTGATGCGTAACCTTCTCGCCGTCTGTCACGGTGAGTTCCTTGAAGCCCAACAGCTTCAGGAGATCGAAGAACGTCGCGTCCTCCGCCACCGTGCGTTCCTGGAAGAACGGCGAGAGTCGCGACATGGTCGTCATGTTGGCGAGCAGCGCACGCATGCGATAGACGGTGTTGAGCTCGCCCTGCTGCATGCCGACGATGATCATCTTGTCGGCCTTCTCACCCTTGGCGAACACGGCATAGGGCACGCGATAGGCCGACTGGATCGTGCCCTGCGATACCACGGTGGTGAATTGGACGCGCTGGGCGCGCTCGACGCCGGCGATGGTCTGCAGCTGCGATTCGAACACCTCGGTCGAGGTCGGCTTGGGATAGTAGTAGCCGATATAGCGATCGTCGGTCGCAGCCTTGGGCGCGGGAGCCGCGGGCTTGGCCGCCTGCTGCGCCAGGGCCGGCAAGGCCGCAGCGGTCAGGGCAACGGCCATGGTGGCTGCGAAAGTCTTCATCATTGAGTCACTCCCGAGGGTAGTTCGGATCAGAACAACGTATAGCCGCCATCGATGACGAAGTCGCGCCCCGTCGTATAGCAGGTGGCGCCACTCGCCAGATAGACGGCGATCGGTCCGAAATCGGCGCCTACTCCCCAGCGCCGCTCGGGAATACGCGGCATCACGTTGCCGGCGAATTTCTCGTTGCCGAATGCGTTGGCCGTCATCTCGGTCTCGATCCAGCCCGGCAGGATGGAGTTGGCCGTAATCTTGTAGCGCGCCAGCTCGACGGCGAGCGCCCGGACCATGGCGCAGACACCGCCCTTGCTCGCGCCATAATGGCTGGAGCGGGCCGCGCCTTCGATGGCGGCCGTGCTGGCCATCGCCACCAGCGAGCCGCCCTTGCCGCGTTCGACCATGTGCTGGGCCGCCGTCTGGAAGGTGAAGAACACGCCGTCGAGGTTGACGCGCATCACGCGCCGCCACTCCTCGTAATCCATCTCCAGGATCGAGCCCTTGCCGCGGCCCGACACTCCGGAGTTGGCGACGCAATTGTCGACATGGCCCATCACCTTCAGCGTCTCGGCGAAACCCGCCTTGACCTGCGCCTGGTCGCCGACATCGACGATCTGGGTGTGGACCTTGCGGCCGTGGCGCTTGAGCTTGTCCGCGGCGTCGGCATTCTTCTTGGGGTTGGTTCCCCAGATGCAGACATCGGCGCCGGCCTCGGCAAGCGCATCGGCCATGCCGAAACCGATGCCGCCGTTGCCGCCGGTGATCAGCGACACCTTGCCTGTCAGATCGAAGCCCTTGTAGGCCATGTGAAGTCCCCCTCGGTCGCTCTCAGATCGTGTTCTCATCTCCTTTCCCCCAGGGGGGAGAGGAGATGAGGGGGACGATGAACACGAAACGCCGGATCAGTTCAACTTGTCGGTTTCGACCAGCACAATCTCGGCGTCTTCGACGGCCTTGAGCTCGATCTCCGGCACATCGACCACGGCGACGCCGTCGCGCGCCTGGGCGGTTACCGGCGAGCCGTCGGCGATGCGCACCTCGATCTTGCCCTTGGCCGGCACGAGATAGGCAGGCTTGCCGTCGAGCCTCTGGCGGATCGTCTGGCCCGCCTTCAGCGTGCCGGCATAGAGCGCGCCGTCGGCATAGAGCGGGATCGCCCCGTCATGCCCGCGGCCCGAAGCCAACGGCACCAGCTTGCCCTCGCGGCCCTCGGCCGGGAACTGGACGGTTTCCCAGCGCGCCGGCACGCCTTCCTTGTTGGGCAGGATCCAAATCTGGAACAGCTCGGTCTCGGCCTGCTCCATGTTGTACTCGGCGTGCTGGATGCCCTGGCCCGCGCTCATCACCTGGATCTGGCCCGCCTCGGTGCGGCCCTGGTTGCCCAGATGATCCTTGTGGGTGATCGCGCCTTTGATGACATAGGTCACGATCTCCATGTCGCGATGGGGATGCGGCGGGAAGCCGGACTGTGGCGCAATGCGGTCGTTGTTCCACACGCGCAGGGCACCCCAGTGCACGCGCTCGGGATTGCGGTACTCGGCGAAGCTGAAATGGAAGTTGGCGTTGAGCCAGCCGTGGTTCGACTTGCCGAGCTTTTCGAAAGGTCTGAGTTCGATCATTGGTTGAAACCTCTTGCCGCCAAGATGGCCCGTGGCGGCAAGGGATCAAGTTTCTGGTTGGTGACCGCTCAAGGCGGCGTCAGATCGGCCTTTTCCAGCCCTTGTCGGGATTGAAAGCCACTGACGACGCTGCAAGCTGCGCCGTGTTCGGCCCGAGGTCCTGCTGATAGACGATGCCGTCGGGGCCCATGATGAAGGTCATGATGCCGGTCTCGCCATAGCGCACTGGCCAGGCGATGACGCCGAAGCCTCCGATCATGCGGCCCCTGACGATATACTCACGCGCGCCGCCCGGCGCCGCCGGCCCTTGGCCATAGAGCAGGCGGAAGTTGTAGCCGTAGTGGGCGCCCGGAAGCTTGCCGTCGGGCTGAGAGTGCGCAACTCGAGCGCCGAGCGGGCTTTTGGGCTCGCCCCGTCCGCTGGGCCAGTAGAGCCCGTCCTTCTTGCCGGGCGAGCTCAACAAGTGACGCGCATAGGCCGTGCTGCCGGTCTTCATCGGATCCAGCACGGTAGTCACGCCCGGCGTCGCCGAAGCCATCCTGGGCCAGGCTGGCCATGAGCTGGCTGGCGGCCTGTCCCGCCCCGATGATCACCAGTGGATTTCGTCGCCTCGGTGATCGGCCACAGCCCAGCTCAAGGAAGACGAAGGAGGAAGTCGTGGACACCATCCTGACCCCTCCGCAGATGGTCGTCGAGGATCGCGGCCCCGGCACCCGTTCCGTCTCGAGTCCGGACGCCCGGTGCTCGGTATCGATATGCCGTCTCCGCGAAAGCTGACTATCATCATGCGATGACAAGTCGGAAGTCCGGGAAGGACAAGATCTCCAAGGCCGACAGGACCAGAGCGCGTTTGATCGAAGTCGCCACCCGGCTCTTCCAGGAGCACGGCACCGACGAGGTGACGGTGCGCCGCATCGCAGCAGCGGCCAAGATCGAAGCTGGCAGCATCTACTATCACTTCTCGTCGCGTGACCAGATCCTGCGCGCCGTGCTGGAAGGCGGCGTCGGCAAGGCGCGCGAAGAGGTCTTGGCCGCGATGGCCGAGGCAGGCACCGACAGCTCGCCGCTGGTGCGCCTGCGCGCGGCCCTCGGTGCCCATCTCAAGTACACGCTGCGCCATCACTTCTCGTCGCGGCTGAAGGTGATCCGCCGCCTGCCCAAGGACCTGCGCGACCATCACATGCAGGAGGAACGCGACTATGCCGCGATCTTCGCCGGCTTGCTGGCCGAGGCCGAGCGCGAGGGCCTGCTGCAATCGGGCTTCGACCTGTCGGTGGTGCGCATGCTGGCGATGGGCGCCCTGACCTGGGTCGCCGAATGGTACGACCCCGAAGGCGGCATGACCCTCGACGAGATCGCCGACGAGTTGATGCGCGTGCTGACGCGCGGGGTCGCGAGGTAGCAGGCCGCCGGCATCGACGGCAACGACGATGGCGCCGTCGGCGACCAGGCCCCTGGCAGGTCGATGGTCGTCCTCAGTTCGGAGGCGCGATCAGGAACACCTTGGACGAATTGAAGATCCAGGTGCCGACGAAGCCCGTCTCGCGGGGCTTGCGCTCGAGCTGGCTCAGCGCGCCGGCGAGGCAGGCCCAGTTCAGAATCTCCTGCTGTCCGCAATCCTCGACCGCCGTGCCGGAATAGCCGCGCCAGGTCTGCCAATCGCAGCTGCGCAAGGCTTCGTACATGCGCCGGTCGGATGGCGTGTCGGGCCACAGGAAGTGGTTCTTGGCCGTCAGGAACGCGTGGCTCGAGCCCGACGAGGCGAGCAGCGCCACGCGGTAGGGCGATTCCGCCAGGATGCGCGCCGTCGCCGCACCCATGTCGAACAGGCGCCGAGGCGTCGGGGCCGGCGGATCGAGGTCGGCATCGTCGATGACGCGATCGAACACCGGCAGGCCGCCGCGCTGCGCCAGCACACGCCGACCGTAGCAGTTGATGGCGAAGGGAACGATCGGATAGCCGAAGCCCTTGCGATGGTAGTCGAGATACATGATTGCGTTGGTGAAGGCGTGACCCAGCGGATGATGCAACGGCTTGTAGGCATAGGCCGTGTCGAAGCCTTCCTCGATCAGTCGTGTCGCCAGCATCTTGGCGGCGGCGCGATGGCCGGCCAGCTCAAAAGTCTTATCGGTCTCGCCCCACACGTTGTCCGGCGGTGAGGCGAACTTGAAGCTCTCGTAGGCACTGATGCAGTAGGGCGGTACGACGTCTTCCTTGAAATTCTCGTATTGGTCGTCGCCCCAGATCAGCACGAAGTCGGGCTTGAAGGCGTCGAGTGCCGCACGCGTCTTGTCCATCCAGGCCACCAGCGCGGCGCGATGGCGGGCGGCCGATGCCGCGCCCTCGTCGTTGCCCCATTCGGCGCGCATCGGCTCGGGCCAGCCGGACGGCGTGCGCAGCTCCTCTGGGAGCTTCGGATTCTGCAGCATCCTTTTCAAGATCCACGACATGCGGTCGTCATGACCATGCAACGGCGGGTAGTGGGAGATTCCGAGAGCCAAGATTTCGGCCATGGCGTTTCCTGGCAAATGGTAGAGGTTTTGCTGGCAAGCCGGACGGACTGTTTTAGCTCCCGACGTGGCCGCCCGTCGAGAGGCGGCCGAACAGCGGTGCAGCCCTAGATGTCGTCGCCGCGGCGGCTGCTGTAGAACACCAGTGCCATCAAGCCGATGCCGAGCGCCAAGGTCGCTACGACGCCCAAGGCCATCGCTACATAGCCGGTGGTCGACATCGCCATGCCCTGCGTGTCGTCGGCTATTCCCCAGCCGACATAGAGGACCACGACCGACAGGGCGAGGATCGTCAGGAGGACGGCGACGATCAACCAGGTCCCAGCGCGCCCGCTCTCCTTGGCCATGATGACGTCCTCCTGCTGTGACCTCTGATCAGGTGTCGTGTAAGGACCCTGTCAAGAGCGCGATCTGCCGAGAGTGTGATCTGCACGACGATGGCGACCCGGCGCCAGGGGCGCTACCTTGCCGGCATGAGACCCGAGTTCCTTGGCCTGTCGGATGCCGCGTTGGCGGAGCGTATGCATCAGTGGGAGGCGCGGAGCCTCGACGACGACACCTCTTTTTTGCAGTTTCACCGCCACCGCGAGAAGCTTTCCCACCAGGCCTGGCAGGCCCTGACCGAAGAGCTCGGCTGCGATAGCGGGCCGCTTGCCAAGGTCGGCGTCATGGTGTTCCCGCTCGACGCGGACCTGGCCCGCCGTCTGCTCGACAACCTGCTCACCAGCCCGCGCGTAAGAATGCGGCGCAAGAACTTCGCCCTTGGCTATGTCAGCACCAGCTTCGCGCAGTGCGATTATCTCAACAGCAGCAACCAGTATCGCGAGCTGACGCCTGCCACTCGGGCGCTGCTGGCCGAGTTCCTGTCAACCGCCGGCCCCCTGGTCGAATCGGCCGTCGGCCATCCCTTTCGCATCGCTTCGACGCGGCAATTCCAGCTCGTCCCCAACCGGCCGCTCGCCGACCGGCATCTCGACGGTTGGCCGGTCGCCATGCGCAAGATCTTCGTCCTGCCGCAGGGCTGCGGGAAGCGATCGAGCACGACCTGGTTCCGCCTTCGCAACGGCGAGGAGTTCACGCTGGAAAGCGAGAAGCCGATCTGGGTGCTGTTCGAGAACAGCGTCGTGCTGCATGCGCCGATTTCGGGCGTGGCGCTGCGGCCGACCATCGAATTCGACATCGTGCCGGCGCGGCAGGCCAGCTTCGAGGTCGTCGATGCCGGACTGGGCGGGTGGTATCCGCACTTTCCGACCGAGGGCGAACTGCACGCCGGGACGCGCCAGAGCCTGGAGGCCTTCCTTGCCCAGAGCCCCGACGGTGCGCCGGAGGAGAGCTGGCTGCAGCGCGTCGTCCGGTCGCTCGGCTGGCTGCGGCCGAAGCCAGGCTAGCTGCCGTCTTCAGTCGTCGTGCTTATTGCGGTTGATCAGCAGGGCAAGGCCGACGCCGAGCACGATGGCCGCCAGCAAGCCCAGCGTCATGGCGATATAGCCGATGAGGCTCAAGGCCGAGCCGGGTTGCCCGCCGACAAAGAGAAGGCTGATGCCGAAGCAAAGCAACAGCGTGAGCACGCCGATGGCGAGCGTCGGCCCGACGCGCAGCTTGGATCGCCTCGCCAAACTCCGCTCTCCCGCGATGGATGAAAGGCCGGGCGATTCTCGGCATCTACATGCCTCGCCAGTGCGACCAATCGGTGGCAAGCTCGGCGCATGACCCAATCCGTCGAGCGCGAGGCCGCGTGCGCCTGCGGCCAGCTGACCATTCGCACGAGAAGTGCGCCAAGCATCGTCTCGTCATGTCATTGCCTGGAATGCCAGCGGCGCACCGGCTCGCTGTTCGGCGCCCAGGCGTTCTTTCCGCGCGACGGGATCATCGCCATCGAAGGCGGTCGCAGCACGTACCGGCGCCAGGCCGATAGCGGTGCCTGGCTCGCCTTCCATTTCTGCCCCAAGTGCGGTTCGACGGTCTTCTGGGAGAACGAGCGGCTGCCCGACGTCGTGAGCGTCGCGATCGGCGCTTTCGCCGATCCGCACTTCCCGCCGCCGGTGCGCACCGTCTTTACCCGGACGAAGCACGAGTGGCTCACCTTTCCGGACATCGCCCATCATCCGGAAAGTCCAGGCGCGCTGGTTCCGCGTTAGTTGCCCGCCTCGGACCTTCCGGCGCGCGCTCCCCAGACGTCAGACCAGCTCGTTCTTGTAGATCGCGCCGGCCTTCATGATGAGCTTGAGGTGCCGCTGCGGATCCAGCATCACGCCGAGATCGGCCAGTGGATCGCCGTCGACCACCAGGAGGTCGGCATGGGCGCCCTCGGCGATGACGCCCAGCATGCCCTTCTCCATCAGCAGCTCGGCATTGACCGCCGTCGCCGAGTGCAGGATGTCGGCCGGTCTGTCGAGGTCGCGGCGCATCTCGAACTCTCGCAGCTGGCACTTCTGTGCCTCCGGTCCCCATAGGTCGGTGCCGAAGCCGATCGGCACCTTGTGCCTGCGCGCCCAGCCATAGACCTGCCGGCCGCGCTCTATGGTGCGCTTGAGGTTGCCGACGATGGTCGGTGACAGATGCTCATGGTCCGCGCTTTCGACCCGCTGCACCAGCGAGATGAACGTCGGCACGTAGAACGCGCGGTGCTCGGCCATCATCGCCACGGTCTCTTCGCTCACGAAGTTGGCGTGCTCGATCGACCGCACGCCGGCCTCCAGGCAACGCCGCACGCCCTCATCGGTATAGACGTGCGCCATGACATAGGTGCCGCGCGCCGCTGCCTCCTCGACCGCTGCCCGCAATTCCTCCGGCGTGAACTCGTAGCGCGTCGCATGGCCTTCGGCGGGGAACACCACGCCGCCGGACGCGAACAGCTTTATCTGCGTGGCGCCGCGACGCAGTTCTTCGCGCGCGGCTCTGCGGACCGCATCGGTGCCGTCGGTGATCACCGACATGATCGAAAACGGCCCGACATGGCCGCAGGGATCGGTCTCCTCGTCGGGTGTGCGGAAGTCGGCGCCGCCGCCGGTCTGGGTCAGCGCTCGACCGGAGTAGTAGAGCCGCGGCCCGATGATCTGGCCTTCCGCCAGGAGCCGGGCGGTGGCGTGGTCGGCCCCGCCCGCCTCGCGGATGGTGGTGTAGCCGTCCATCAGGCAGTTGCGCAGGTAGTTGGCCGAGGCGATGGCAATGTCGGCCGCCGGGTTGGCGATGTTCTTGGGCGTGAGCGACAGGCCGGTGATGTGGGCGTGGGCGTCTATGAGGCCCGGCATCAGCGTGCGGCCGCCGACATCGACGACCGTCGCATCGGCCGCCGCGATCGGCCTCGGGGACACCGTGGCGATGTGGCCGTCGTTCACCAGCACGTTGAAGCCGCGTTGCAATTCGGCGAAGCCGTCGAGCACGAGATTTGCGTTGGTGAACAGCGTCTGCGCCATGCAAGGAGTGTAAGCCGTGCCGAGCGGCCGCAGAAGTGGCTATATCGTCGGCCGAGAACCCGGAGGACCGATGGAATTCGCCAATCTCGACTATGTCGTCAAAGACCGCGTGGCGGAGATCACCATGCGCCGCGAGCCGGTGAATGCCATCGATCATGCCCTGATCGAGGATATCAACAATGCCTACCGCAAGGCCAAGGCCGATCCCGAGGTGCGGGCCGTCATCCTTACCAGCGCATTCGAGCGCTCGTTCAGCGCCGGCATGGACCTTGCGATGATCCGCAACAAGCGCGGGCTCGACCTGCGCCGCTATCTGGAGAAGCTCTACTTCGAGATGCACGACCTGCAGTATCGCCTGGGCAAGCCGACCATCGCCGCCCTGACCGGCCCGGCGCGCGCCGCGGGCGTGACGCTCGCGGTCTCGTGCGATGTGCTGATCGCCGCCGACACGGCAAGTCTCGGCTATCCGGAGATCCTGGTCGGCGCGATCCCCGCCATGCACTTCGTCCACCTGCCGCGCCAGATCGGCCGCCACAAGGCCTTCGAGCTGCTGTTCAGCGGCAGGCCGGTGTCGGCCGAGGAGGCATGCGCCATGGGCCTGGTTAACCGGGTCGTGCCCGCCGCCGAGGTGAAGGAAAAGGCGCGCCGCATGGCCCGCGACTTCGCCGCCAAGTCGCCGCTGGTCATGCAGCTCGCGCGCGATTCCTTCATGCGCGCCAACGATTTCGAGTACCGTCGCGCCATAGAGAATGTGGTCGAGACGATCTGCAACATCATCGAGACCGACGACGCCCAGGAAGGTCTCGACGCCTTCAATGAAAAACGTCCGCCGAACTGGTGAACGATGACCGTCGACCCTTCCTCGGCCCTGGTCCTTTTCTCCGGTGGTCAGGACTCCACGACCTGCCTGGCCTGGGCGCTGTCGCGATACGACAGGGTCGAGACCATCGGCTTCTCCTACGGCCAGCGGCACGCGGTCGAGATGGAGGTGCGCGAGCCGGTGCGCCAGGCCATCGCCGAGCTGTCTGACGATTGGCGGCAGAAGCTCGGGCCGGACCGCGTCGTGTCGCTCGACGTGTTGGGCTCGGTAAGCCAGAGCGCCCTCACGGCCGACCTGCCGATGGGCACGCGGCCCGACGGCCTGCCCGCCACCTTCGTGCCCGGGCGCAACCTCGTCTTTTTGACCTTTGCCGCCATCGTGGCCTACCAGCGTGGGCTGAAGCACGTCGTCGCCGGTGTCTGCGAGACGGATTTTTCGGGCTATCCGGACTGCCGCGACGATACGGTCAAGGCGCTGCAGGTCGCGATCAACCTCGGCATGGAAGCCCGGCTTGTGCTCGAGACGCCGCTCATGTGGATCGACAAGGCCGATACTTGGCGGCTGGCCGACGAACTCGGCGGTCGGGCGCTGGTCGATCTCATCGTCGCGGAGACCCACACCTGCTACCTGGGCGATCGCGAGCACCGGCACGACTGGGGCGTGGGCTGCGGCACCTGCGATGCCTGCCGGCTACGCGCTAGCGGCTGGTCACGCTACCGAACCGATGATCGCAAGGGGCCCGCCGCCGGCCGGCCCCTGGTGCTCCGCACCCCCTGAGACGTAGAGCAGCGTGTCGCCGATCGCTCCGGCCAGGGCACCGCCGACCAGCGCGCGTGCATGACGCGTACTGTGGATGTCGCTGTCGTCGAGCATGGTGTGGCGCCGGCCACGGATCTCGCCGGTCGGCGAGGCCTCGGCCTTGGCGAGCACCGCGACGACCTGCTCGCGGCCGATGCCGAGCTGGCTGAGCACGCGTGTCGCTGCCGGTGCGTCGATAGCGTCGGCCATGACGTCGTGACCGATCACGAGGTCGCCGCCCCAGCCCGAGGCATTGCCGAGCACGACGATCTCGTTGCGCATCAGCTCGACGCCGGCCGAGGTGCTGGCGACCTTCGAATACAGCGACCAATCGCGGCAGACCGCGGCTTCCTGCGCCTCCTCGATCTCACCCAGCGCCAGCGCGATGCCGAGCGCCGAGGCGCCGCGCGACAAGGCCATCGAATGGTAAGTGTCATCGGTGGCGACCGTCGCGCCACAACGGGTCGCCTCCTCGATGCGCTCCTTGGTGAGCAGGGGACACTTGATCTGGACGAAGTGGACGTCGGCAGGATCGCCGATGCCGGCGTCGCGCATGGCGAGCCGCACGGTCGCGGCCGTCTCCTCGATCTGCGCCGCGCGCCCGATCTCTTCGGGCAGGAAGGGGCGGGTGAGGCCGATGCCGATCGCCAGTCGCGGCGGCTGCTCGGGTGCCGGTGCCGACTCACGGCACATCACCAGAAGGTGGGGCGACAACCCGCCTTCGGTGCCGCCCGACATGACGATCGCGACCCGCTGCTCGATCTCGGACAGGGGGCAGCCCAGCCGCTCCGACAGCAGGAGTTTCAGGGCGAGAGTCGCGTAGCCTCGCGTGTAGTCGTTGACGCAGCCGTTGCCTTCGGTCTTGCCGACGATCGCCACGATGGTCGCGGGATCGACCTTGCCGGCGTCGATGGCATCCGCCAAGGGCTTGGTGTCGTTGGGGCCGGCCGTGGGCAGCCGTAGCACGCGGGCGCGGCGAAAGGCATTGATCGGGTCAGGCATGGGCTGCGCCTCGTCGTATGGTGGCAAATCGGGTCGCCAGCTGGCCGAGAACGGAGAGCACCGGCGTGCCGACGCGGTTGGCCGCACCGATCGCGCATGGCGCGTCGACCAGGGCGGCGATCTCGAGGGGCCGGCCGGCTTCGAAATCCTGCAGGGTCGACGTCCGGAAGCCGCGCATGTGGTTATTCATCGCCAGCCGCTGCTCGGCATCAACGGGGAGTGCCACGCCGACCGATCGGGCGACAGCGATCAGCTCCTTCATTGCTGCGACGCAAATATCGCGCAACCCTGGATCGTCGATCATTTCGTCAATTGTCGCCGTGGCGATGATCGACAGCGGATTGAAGATGGCGTTGCCCAGCAGCTTCGTCCAGACTTCCTTCCGGATGTCGTCGGTGTCGACGATGTCGAGGTCGGCGCGGGGGAGCAGTTCGAGCACCAGCCGACGGCCCGAACTCCAGTCGACGGAGCCGGGGCCCGTCCGGGCCGCACCCCTGAAGACGCAGCCGATCAGGCTCGCGGGATCGATGGCGGACGCCATGTCTCCTCCAGGATCGAGACACGACAGCGTATCGGTCGGCGTGCTGCCGCTTTCACTGGCGAAGTACCGCCAGGGCATGCCGTTGATCGCGGGGATCAGTGCGGTCTGCGGTCCGATGAGGCGCTTTAGCAGTGGTGTCGTGGCCGGCCAGTCGTGCGCCTTCATGGTTCCGATCACGATGTCCTGCGGGCCGCTGTCCGTCTCCGGCCGCGCGACCTCGACGCGGACCGTCTCCCGCCGGCCGTCGCGCTCGATGGTGAGGCCGTGGTTTCGGATGACTTCGGCCGACCGGCTGCGGGCGATCACGGGCGGCGACAGGCCGGCCCGGCCGAGCGACCAAGCCAGCACGCCGTCGATTCCGCCGGCGCCGATCACGGCAATGCGCGGGGAAGTCATGTTAGAGCGGGGCCTCGCCGCGGATCGACGTGCGCCAGATGACGCGTCGATGCAGCGCGTGATCGTACTCGGTGGCAGTGTGCATCGTGCCGCGATTGTCCCAGATCAGCACGTCGCGCGGTCGCCAATGGTGGCGGTACTGGAAGGCCGGTTGCGTCGCATGGGCGAACAGCCGGTCGAGATAGGGCCACGCCTCGCTGTCGTCGATGCCGTCGAGACCGGCGAGGCAATTGCCGCCGAGATAGAGGCTGCGGCGGCCGGACATCGGGTGGATGCGGATCATCGGATGCGTGACGTCGGGCGAGCTGTTCGGGTGTCAGCGGCGCCGCGTTGCGCCGCTTGGCATGGAGGTGACGGTAGCTGTGCAGACCGCGCAGGGACCGCAGGCGCTCGCGGTCGGCATCCGCAAGCATTTCGAAGGCGGCGTATGTGCTGCAGAACAACGTGTCACCGCCCTCGGACGGCGTCTCGAGGCCGTAGAGCAGCGTGTAGGCCGTCGGCTCTGCGAAGTACGAAAGGTCGGTGTGCCAGCCGAAGCCGTCGCGTGGATTGCCGATGTTGCGGCCGTTCTCGACCACGTTCGACAGGACGTAGATGTCGCGATGGCTGGGCATGCAATACTGGTCGAGCACATGCGGTTCGAGCTCGCCCAGCAGCCGGCTCACCGACAGGAGTTCGTCGGGCGTGAGTGTCTGCCCCGGGAACGCCAGCACGGAATGCGCCGTCAACGCTTCCAGGAGGGGCGCCATCGAAGCGCCGTCGAGAAACCGCCGGAGATCGATGCCGGCGACTTCCGCGCCGAGGTGCTCGGTGAGAGGACGCGCGGCGAGCTTCGGAGCCTTTGTCGTCATGTCGGGCCGCGTATGCACGCTCCGTGCCGCGGCCCGCGCATCGCTGGACAGCGCCCGGCGCGGTTGCGATAGAGGCCGCATGCAATACGCGCGTCACCTGCGGTTGATCGACATGATCGCTCGCACGGGATCAATCCGTCGCGCCGCAGACCGGCTCGGTATCGCTTCATCGGCGCTGAACCGCCGTGTCCAGGAATTCGAACGCGAGATGGGCGCCACGCTGTTCGAACGCAGGCCGCGTGGCGTGCGGCTGACGGCAGCCGGCGAAATCGTGATCGCCCACATCCGCAGCACGCTGTCGGACCTCGAACGGGCGAAATCGATGGTCGACAGCCTCCAGGGCGTGCGGCGCGGCACGATCCGCATCGCTGCCATCGAGGCGCTGGCCAACGGCTTCCTGCCCGATGCCATCGCGGAATTCCTGTCGGACCACAAGCAGATCGAGTTCAAGTCCGCGATCCTCGGCCGAGACGAGGTCGTGCGCGCGGTGATCGAATTCGACGCCGACATCGGCATCGTCTTCAATCCCGGCCGCGATCCGCTGTTCAAGCACGTCCTCGAGATCGAGCAGCCGCTGTTCGCGTTGATGTCGGAGCGCCATCCGCTGGCGAAACGCGAGCAGGTGCGGCTCGCCGACTGCGCGGACTATCCGCTGGCGCTGCCCGACCGGTCGCTGGGCGGCCGTGTCCTGCTCGAGGAATACCTCGCCAGCAAGGCCCTGATGTTGCGCCCGTCGCTCGAGGCCAACTCGTTCGAACTGATGCGCGAATATGTGCGCCGCTCCGATGCCATCTGCTTCCAGATCGGCATCGGCACGCTGTCCACGGCAATCGCCGGCTGCCGCGCCGTGCCGGTTGCCGATCGCGGACTGCCGAAGCGCAAGCTGGTCGTCGGAGTCCTGCGCGATCGCGTACTACCGGTCGCCGCCGCGGTGTTCCTGGAGACCATCTGCGCCCGTTTGACGGGCAGAGCGCAGAAAGCGGAGGGCGCGGCAAGGCCTTAACCTCGGTCAATCGCCAGGCAGATTGCTGCGCTCGAATTTTGGCACCACTGCGGTTCGAAAATAGCCTCGGGCGCGTTCACTGCGTGTGAGGGCGTTGGCCCATCGATTGCTTCGTCGGTCGCGGGTGTTCACGCAGCCGACAGGGAGTGCCGCGCGATGAGGGGTGCTGACAAACCGATACGTTCTTCCGGCGTCTCGCGACGCCGCGTCCTGGCCGGCGTTGCCGCGGCCAGTGTGGCGGCGCTGGCCGCGCCGCGACTTGCTTTCGCCGCCAAGGACAAGGTCGTCCTGCAGATGGGCTGGATCAAGAGTGTCCAATATGGCGGCTACTTCGCCGGTCTCGAGAAGGGCTTCTTCGACGCCGAGGGTATCGAGACGGAGTTCCTGACGGGCGGGCCCAGCATCGATTCGATCAACGTCGTGGCATCGGGACAGGCGCTGGTCGGTGATCGCGACAGCACCAACATCATCCTGGCGCGAGCCAAGGGCATTCCGGTCAAGGCCTTCGCCGCCCCCTACCAGATGAGCCCCTATGCGCTGATCGCCGCCAAGGGCAAGAAGATCTCGACGCTGAAGGAGATGGAGGGCAAGACCATCGCCATCCCGCAGGGCCGCCGCGCCACGATGGCGGCGTTGCTGAAGCGCGCGAACGTCGATGCCACCAAAATCACCTTCGTGCCGACCGGCACCGATCCCGGCATCCTCGCGACCGGCCAAGTCGATGGATATTTCGGCTGGTACACCAACCAGGGTTCGATGCTGACCCAGCGCGGCTTCGCCATCGATTACACGACCGAGCACGATCTCGGCAATCCGACCTATCCGGTGGCGCTGTTCGCGCTCGACGAGACGATCGACAAGAAGAAGGATCTGCTGGCGCGCTACTTCCGCGCCCAGGCCAAGGCGTGGAAGTGGTTCGCCGAGAACCCGGAAGCGGTCGCGCGCACGACCGTCGAGAAGTACGGTCCGCGCGGCCTGGACCTCGAGCAGCAGATCGGCGAGGCCAAGATCACGGCGCCGCTGATCATGATGGGCGAGGCGGCGACCAACGGACCGCTCTGGATCGACACGCCGTTCTTCAGGGATGGCATCGCCTTCGGTAAGGAAGCGGGCTTCCTGGCCACCGACGTCGCGGTCTCCAGCGTCGTCACGCAGGACATCGCGAAGGCTGGCAAGGCCCCCGGATGACGGCCGGGGCCGACGGGACATTCGCCGTGGCGCCGC
>JAEZIF010000489.1 GCA_023416135.1 Pseudomonadota bacterium | reverse complement strand
CACCACCTCCAGCACCGCCGCAGCGGCAGCGGCGAGCACCGGCGTGGCGGCCTCGGCCCGGGCCGAGAACGCCGTGGTGTTGAGGATGACTGCGGGCCGATGTTCGGCGATCAGCGCCTGCAGTTCGGGTCGCGCCAGGGGGTCCTTCAGGCTGTTCACCGCAACGGCGAGAGGCGCGAGTTCCTGGCGCTCGAGCGCCTCCATCAACGCCGTGATCGGCGCGGTGTCCGCCGCCATCAGATTGGCGCGATAGAACACGATCAGCGCCACCGGTCGGCCTGGCTCGGCGTGGCCGAGCACGGCGACCGGGCCGACCGGCACCGGCGGCGACCAGTCGAGATCGTGGCCGAGCAACGTACCGGCATAGCGCAGAGCGTGCCGCAGATTGTCAGGACCGCCTTCGCGGAAGAAGCGGTCGAGAGTGGTCAGCGGTCCGGCGGCCAGCGTCGAGACCGAAGCGAGCCGTGGATCGGCGCGATCATCGCCCGGCAAGGCCGCGAACAGGATGCCGCGCTCGCGCGCCACATCGGCGATGTGCTCCAGGCCGTAGCGCCAATAGTCGAGTCCGCCCAGGCAGCGCACGATCACCAGGCGCGCGTGCGCCACCGCGCGCTCGACGTGGAGGTCGACCGACATCGGATGTTTCAGCCGCTTCAGGCTGGCGAGCCGCATCGTCGGCAGGCGATCGGCCTCCTGCCGCCACGCCGCGGCGAGGGCTGAAAGATCGCTGTCGGAGAAGGAAAGCACGACGATGTCGGCCGGCGACTGGCCGAGGTCGACGGCGACATCGGCCTCCTCCAGCGTCGCGAGCTCGGTCGCCAGGACATGCATGAGCTATCCCCGGATGAGCTCCGCGATGGCGTTCCTGTCGAAGCCCTTCTCCGCGATCACCACCAGCCGGCCACGGCGCTCGTCGGCGGGCCACTTGCGATCGTAGTGGTGCTGGACACGCGAGCCGACGGCCTGCACCAGCAGGCGCATCGGCTTGCCGGCGATGTCGACGAAGCCCTTCATGCGCAGGATGTCGTGCGCTTCGGCGGCCGCGGCCAGGCGAGCGACCAGTTGCTGCGGCGAATCGAAGACCGGCAGGTCGACGATGAAGGTGTCGAAATCCTCGTGGTCGTGCTCGCCCTCGAGGTCGTGGTGCGAAGGACGGCTGGCGAGATCGGATTCGGCCTCGGCGCCCAGACCGAGCAGAACCTCGATTGGTACCTTGCCGTTCTCGGACTCCACGACCTTCACCGCGCGCGGCAATGTCCTGGCGATCTCGCCGGCGACAGTGCGGCGCTCGTCGCGGGAGATCAGGTCGGCCTTGTTCAAGATCACCAGGTCGGCGCAGAGCAGCTGGTCCTCGAACACCTCTTCCAGCGGGTTGTCGTGGTCGAGCGAGGAATCCTCGGCGCGCTGCCTGGCGACCGCTTCCGGATCGTCGGCGAAGCGGCCGGCGGCGACCGCGGCGCCGTCGACCACGGCAACGACGCCGTCGACGGTCACCCGCGAGGCGATCTCGGGCCAGTTGAAGGCCTTCACGAGCGGCTTGGGCAAGGCCAGGCCCGACGTCTCGATGACGATGTGCTCGGGTGGCGACGGCCGATCCAGAAGGCCCTTAAGCGCCGGCACGAAATCGTCGGCGACAGTGCAGCAGAGACACCCATTCGCCAACTCGACGATGGCGTCCTCCGGGCAGCTTTCGACCCCGCAGCTCTTCAGGATCTCGCCGTCGATGCCGACATCGCCGAACTCGTTGACGATCACGGCGAGCCGGCGGCCGTCGGCATTCTCCAGGACGTGGCGCACCAGCGTCGTTTTCCCGGCGCCGAGGAAGCCGGTGACGATCGTGCAGGGGACCTTGGCGCCGCTCATTGCTGCTCCTGGGACGATGCGGCGGGTTTCACCGGCGGCACGCGCGCGATGGTGTGCTTGCGGACATGCTCGGGACGGTCGCGCCACTCCGGCACGCCTTCCTTGTGCGCCCGGTGCAGGCGGGCGAAATCGATGATGTCACCGGCATGCTGCTCGGGATCGAGGTCGCCGATCACGTAGGTCCATTTGCCGGCCCCCGACACCGCCGCGCTGCAGCCGCGCGGACAGTTCGACAGGCAGTTGGCCGGCACCACCTCGATGCCCTCGTCTCCGTCGGTGACGAGGCGCTGCTCCACCTCCGCCAGCAGGCGCGCGCCCGGGCGCGGAGCGTCGAACGCCACCGGCGGGGTGCCGCGGCAGGTGACGCAGACATAGAGAATGGTCGTCGTCACGTCAGGCCCGCCGCCGACGCCGTCGCGATGCCGCCAGCCAGCGCCACCAGCACACCCACCGTGGTGAGGCCCGCGGTGCGCGCCGGCCAGTGTGCCAGCGTGCGCACTGCGGCGTAGACGGCGACGCCGATCGCGCTCTGCACGATCAGCAGGCCGAGCAGATAGGCGACCAGCGGCGCGGCCTCGGCGCCGACGATCGATTCACCCAGCGCATAGCCGTGCACCAGGCCGGCGACGGCGAACAACCCGAGCGCGAGGCCCGTGCCCATCGACTGCCGCGCGATCACCAGCGCGCCGATCGCAAGCGTCGTCAATCCGACGAACAGTTCGCTCGCCGGCAGGTCGAGCTCGGCGAGATGCAGGCCGACGCCGGCAATGACCGCAACGCTGAAGGCCAGCACGACCGCGGGGCTGCGGCCGGCGAGGGCCGCGAGGATGCCGACGCCGACGATGGCGGCGAGATGATCGACGCCGATCACCGGATGTCCGAAGCCCGACAGCAGCCCCTGGAGGAACGTCTGCGGCATCCCGCCGTCCATTACGTGATGCGCCCATGCCGGCTGCGCCGCCACGATCATGATGATCGCAAGCACGCTCTGCCATCTCGATGAAGACGCCATCGCTTCCTCCGTCGTCGCGAGCCCGAAGGCCCGAATGGATGCCGTCTCCGACGGAGCACCTTCATCCGGACCGACGGCCGGACGAAAAGCGTTGCCTCGACCCTCGCTGCGCCCCGCGCGACGGTTCGGATGCGGCGTTCGACGGCAGGTTTCCTGGCTCTCGGGTCTTCGCCTTCGGCCACCTTCCCGGTTTCCCAGTGGTATCCTGGCCATCGGCTTGCCGATTACAGTTGCGGGGGCAGCCGCGGATTGAGGCCGGAAGGCCGGACCGCGTTCCCTTTTGATCCCCGTGAGGGGCACCGTCGCCCGCTTGATACGGTTGCCGGAGAAGGCCCGTCAACGGGTTTCGGTCGCGTTCGAGGCTGCAGTATTGTGCCGGCATGACCACAGAAGCCGACGACGACGCCCGCCACAAGGCGAAAATGGCCAACCGCAAGGCCGCGCAGGATGCCGAGGTCGCGAGAAAGACCGCGGAGAAAGGCCTGCTGATCGTCCATACCGGCAAGGGCAAGGGCAAATCGACGGCGGCCTGGGGCCTGCTGCTGCGCGCCCTGGGCCGTGGGTTCAGGTGCGGCGTCGTGCAGTTCGGCAAGGGCGCCTGGCAGACCGGCGAACGCGCCGCGTTGGAGCGCTTCGGCGATCAGGTCGAATGGCACACGCTGGGCGAAGGCTTCACCTGGGAGACGCAGGATCGCGCCCGCGATGTCGCCGCCGCCGAGCGCGCCTGGGCCAAGGCGCGCGAGTTGATGGCAAATCCCGCCATTCGCCTGGTCGTCCTCGACGAGCTCAACATTGCGCTGCGCTACGATCATCTTCCCGCAAGCGACGTCGTGGCAGCCCTGAAAGCACGCCGCGCCGACCAGCATGTCGTGGTCACCGGCCGCAACGCCAAGCCCGAGCTGATCGAGGCGGCCGACCTGGTGACCGAGATGACGCTGGTGAAGCACCACTTCGCCGCCGGCGTGAAGGCGCAGGAGGGCATCGAGTTCTGATGACCGCCCGCGCCATCATGATCCAGGGCACGGGGTCGGACGTCGGCAAATCATTGCTGGTCGCCGGACTGGCGCGAGCCTTCACGCGGCGCGGCCTTCGCGTGCGACCGTTCAAGCCGCAGAACATGTCGAACAACGCCGCCGTCACCGCCGACGGCGGCGAGATCGGCCGCGCCCAGGCCCTGCAGGCACGCGCCGCCCGCGTGCCCCTCAGCGTCCACATGAACCCTGTGCTGCTGAAGCCCCAGAGCGACGTCGGGGCACAGGTCGTGGTGCAGGGCAAAGTCCTGGGCAACGCCAAGGCGCGCGAATACCAGGGGCTGAAGCCCAATCTTCTGGGCGCCGTCCTCGACAGCTTCGGGCGCCTCGCGAGCGAATGCGATCTCGTGCTGGTCGAGGGCGCCGGCTCGGCCTCCGAGGTCAACCTGCGCAAGAGCGATATCGCCAACATGGGCTTTGCGCGTGCCGCCGACGTGCCTGTCGTGCTGGTAGGCGACATCGACCGCGGCGGTGTCATTGCAAGCCTGGTGGGCACCAGGACCGTGATCGATCCGGCCGATGCCGACATGATCGTGGGCTTCATCGTCAATCGCTTCCGCGGCGATCCCACGCTGTTCGACGACGGCATGAAGACGGTGAGCGAGCGCACCGGCTGGCGGGCTCTCGGACTGGTGCCCTACTTCGACCAGGCTCATCGCCTGCCGGCCGAGGACGCGGTCATCCTGCAGGACAGGAAGATGGGCGACGCCGACGGACGGGTTCGCATCGCCGTGCTGGTCTATCCCCGCATCGCCAACTTCGACGACTTCGATCCGCTGAGACTCGACCCGGGCGTCGATCTCGTCTTCGTCGGTCCGCACCAGCCGGTGCCGGGCGATGCCCGCCTGGTCATCCTGCCCGGCTCGAAATCGACCATCGCCGATCTCGCCTCGCTGAGGGAGTTCGGCTGGGACATCGACCTCAAGGCGCACCTGCGGCGCGGCGGCTTCGTGCTGGGCGTCTGTGGCGGCTACCAGATGCTCGGCCGCACCATCGCCGACCCGCACGGCATCGAGGGACCGCCGCAGAAGGTCGACGGCCTCGGCCTGTTCGATGTCGATACCGTCCTGGAAGGCGACAAGGTGCTGGTCGAGGTGAACGGCGAGACCATCGACGGCGCCGTGCCGTTCAAGGGCTACGAGATGCATGTCGGCCGCACCACCAGCGGGAGAGGCGGGTCGCTGCGGCCTCTGCTCAGCCTCGGCAACGGCAAGACCGACGGCGCGGTGAGCGGCGATGGCCGCGTCGCCGGCTGCTACATCCACGGCCTGCTGGCCGACGACCGGCAGCGACGGTACTGGCTGCAGCTCATCGGCGGGCGCGCCGAGGATTTCGACTACGAAGCCGATGTCGACACGACGCTCGACCTTCTTGCCGATCATCTCGAGAAGCACATCGATTGCGACCGCCTGCTCGCGCTGGCGCGGGAATCGACACTCGCATGAGCTGAGCCGGTGCATGCAGTGCCGTCAGCGGTGCCTTGGATTTATCGGTATTTCCGGCATTTCCGACAGAGACCCTGGTAGCAGGTCGAGATCGTAGCCCCTATCGGTTGGGCCTCATTCCGAGCCTGGCCCGTCCGGATGCAAGCGACCGGACGGGCAGCGTGCGGTGTCTGCCGCAGCCCTCTGGTCTCTGATCAACGATGCATAGAGCGACAACGCGGGCACGCAAACGCGACTGAGCGATACTATAACTTCAGTGCAATCCTGTCAATAACCATGGTTGGAATAGCCAGTTTCGTTTTCGCGAGTTTTTTCGCACCGTATGGGGCCACCAAAAGCGCTACCACAGCCCCAGCCTGAGCACGATCAGGACCAGCACCGCGATCTGCACGGCGCAGGCGGTGCGATAAAGCTTCAGCGCTCTCCGGATGTCTTTCGCCGCGAGCTCGCCGCGCCCCTCGCCGACCCAACGCTCTTCCACCGGCACGCCGTCGTAGATGCGAGGGCCCGACAGCCGGATGCCGAGCGCGCCCGCCATCGCCGCTTCCGGCCAGCCCGCATTGGGCGAACGGTGGTGGCCGGCGTCGCGCCACATCGTCCTCAGGGCGCCGGCGGGCGACAGCCCAAGAGGGATGGCCGCCAGCACCAGCCACAGCGCCGACAGGCGCGAGGCCGGCAGGTTCACCAGATCGTCGCAGCGCGCCGAGGCCCAGCCGAACGCCAGATGGCGCTCGGTCTTGTGGCCGATCATGCTGTCGGCGGTGTTGATCGCCTTGTAGGCGAGCGCGCCCGGCAGGCCCGCCATCACCATCCAGAACAACGGCGCCACCACGCCGTCGGAGAAGTTCTCGGCCAGGCTCTCGATCGCGGCCCGGCACACGGCGGCTTCGTCGAGATTCCTGGTCTCGCGGCCGACGATGTGGGCGACGGCCGCGCGGCCCCCGGCCAGGCCTTCCATCTCGAGGCCCTTGGCGACGGCCAGCACGTGCGTATCGAGGCTGCGCTGCGCCAGCAGGGTGCTGGCGAGCACGCCGCACAGGATGAGCGCTGCGAGACCCGGCAAGAGACGATCGAGCACGGCCACGATCGCCACGCCCGCCGACAGCGAGACCGCCAGCACCAACAGCAGCGTCATCACGCCGTAGAGCCGCCGCGCACGCGACGATCGGGCGGCGGAATTCCAGGTGTCGTCGCACCATGTTATGAGGTGGCCAATCCAGGTCACGGGATGGCCGACCAGGCGATAGACGGCGTTCGGATACCCGATCATCGCTTCGGTCGCGAGGGCAACGAGGGCGAGGTCGGCGAACATGCAGGATGTGCCTATCACAGGCGG
>JAEZIF010000472.1 GCA_023416135.1 Pseudomonadota bacterium | reverse complement strand
TTGTGGAGGGCGTCGCCGCGTACGCCCAATGGCCGTACGCCCAATCGTGTCGTGAGGATCAGAGTGGGGCGCTCGCCCATGGCCTTCCGTTGTGCTTTGAGATTCGCATAACGCCCACGGATTCCGGCGGGTTTATGACGGATTCGACCCAGATTCGCAGTGAGTCATGGAAGCTGCAAATGTGTCGACGGAGGCGACGGTTCCGGACTCGGATCTGGATCGCCTGTCGCCTGTATTCCTATGACTAAGTCCTTGTATTGCCTTCGTTGTTTGGCGCCAGGACCGGTTGCCGCCTGTCGCATGAATCGCGACATTGCGACACTCGCAGTCTTCGTCCCGTGACACTTCTGCGTTCAACAACAATAATAACTAATGTTATTGATTTTGGCAACCGAATTTGCGTGCAGCGGCGAGGTTGGGCCCACTGGTTCGACGGAAATGCTCGATGCCGCCATCGGTGCAAGGGCCTTGGCCTGCAGCAAGCTCGTCGGCGCGCGGATGGGCAGGTTTGCCTTGAGCGCGATCGACTGTCGGCCATCGGCGCGAGGGTGCGAAGCCTGGATGCCGGCTCGGTCGGCGCCGCGGCGATCGTTCTGTCCTGGCATTTGCCGCGAGACGAGAAGTCGGAAGATACACCGACCCTGCTGGCGCGCCTTGTCGGCATCCTGGCGCCGGCCAGAGGCCGTTGCCTGTTCAAGAGCGCGGTAGCTGCGAGGTGTTGGCTCGAGTGTCTGACGGCTCCGGAAGGCGTTTCACGTGTTCGTATCCAGGGCGGCGTGATCGTGCACCAACAAGTCAGTTCCCAGCCCGCAGACGCGAGTCCAGAAATGGCAATGGGCGCTCAATGAGCAGCGGGTGTCCTCGCCCTTCGCGCAGCGGGGCACGAGATGAACATCCTGGTCTCGGCCTTCTACGCCTGCCCGCGCATCGTCACGGCCTATCTCACCTGGCTTCAGCAAAATGGGGCGACGTCGATTCGCTGCAGGCGCTCCTCGGCTTCGAGGAGATCTCCTACTTCGTGATGTTCGGCTATCTCGCTTCGCGGGGCATATGATGCACCATATCAGGAATTGCCTGTGGACCAGGCCGGCACTCAACTTCCGCTACATGCCGGACGATGCCGGGTTCGGCAGCCTTATCGCTGCCGTGAAGTCTGGAGCGTTCGCCGGTGAAGGCACGGCTTGGGCCAACCCAGATCAGATGGAGGCAACCTTCATTTCCGCTCTCAACGACTTCACTTTGGACCGCAACCTGCCCATCATCGAGGGTGGATTGATGCGAGTCGATCTTGCCACCGAGTTTTGGGCCAATGCGGAGAGGAGGAGACGGCCGAATTGATTGGGCTGCGCAAAGAGGCGCAGTCCTGATCCGTCAGGATCACCCTGGACTTAGAAACGCTGCGATACCTTGACTCTCGATCCGCACGATTCGCGTTGCGAACACTCGTGACAGATGTGTCGGCTCGAGAACCGCATCGGTGCTTCCCAATGCCGTGACGCGTCCTTCCTCCATGATCGCCACCCGATCCGCATAGCGCGCGGCCATGTTGAGATCATGCAGCACCGCCAGCACGCCGAGGCCGCGGTCGGCGCGGCGGCGGGCGCTGGCGAGGGCAGCGTGCTGGTGCGCAAGGTCGAGGCCTGAGATCGGCTCGTCGAGCAGCAGGAAGGGCATGGCGGCCGAATCGGCGTCGCATTGGACCAGCACGCGAGCGAGCTGGACGCGCTGGCGCTCGCCGCCCGACAGCACGGTGTAAGGCCGGTCGGCGAAGGCCAGCGCCTCGGTCTCGCCGAGCGCCGTTTCGGCCAGAGTCCGCATCTGCGGTTCGGACAGGCGGTCGCGATGGGCGAGCAGGCCCAGGATGGCGACCTGCAGGCCGGTGAAGTCGAAGGCGACGTTGGAGTGTTGCGGCAGCACGGCGCGCCGCTTCGCGAGGTCGCGCTTGTTCCAGCGCGGCAGCGGCTTGCCGTCGAGCAGCACATGGCCTTTCGCCAGCAGCCGATCGCCAGCCAGGGCGCCGAGCAGCGTGCTCTTGCCGGCGCCGTTGGGGCCGATCACAGCCAGGAATTCGCCGGGCTCGACGGTGAGCGAGACGTCGGCGATCAGCGCCTTGGCGCCGGCGCGAACTTCTATGGCCTGGGCCTGAAGCTTGCTCATAGGCCCTCCCGCGAGGCGCGGCCGGCGAGCAGCCACAGGAAAAAGGGGCCGCCGACCAGGGCGGTCAGCACGCCGATCGGCAATTCGGCCGGCGAGACGATGGTGCGGGCGAGCGCGTCGGCCAGCACCAGGAAGGCGCCGCCGAACAGGGCGGCCGCGGGCAACAGGGTGCGGTGCGCGGGGCCCATCAGCAGGCGCACGATGTGCGGCGCGATCAAGCCGACAAAACCCACGGTGCCCGAGATCGCCACGCCCGCACCGACGGCCAGCGCCACCTGCGCCACCAGCCGGCGCTTCAATCGTTCGACATCGACGCCGACATGGCCCGCCTCGCGCTCGCCCAACGCCAGGGCGTCGAGCAGGTGGGCGACGGGCAGCAGGGTCGGCACGGCGATGGCGAGGACGATGAGGGCAGGCACGATCGCGGCCCAGGTGACGCCGCCGAAGCCGCCCATGGTCCAGAAGATCAAGGTGCGCAGCTGCTGGTCGTCGGCCACGAACACCAGCATGCCGATGCCGGCCGCGGTCAGCGCATTGATGGCGATGCCGGCCAGCAGCAGCGTCCCGACCAGGGTGATGCCCTCGCGCGCCGCCAGCCGGTAGACGACCGTGGTCGACACGAGGCCGCCGCCGAATGCGGCGAGCGGCAGCAGCCAGGGCCGCAGTTCCGGCGGCACGACATGCATTACCCTCTCACCCAGCACGATCACCGATACGGCAGCCAGCGCCGCGCCGCTCGACACGCCGAGCAGGCCGGGATCGGCCAGGGGATTCCTGAACAGGCTCTGCAAGGCGGCGCCGCCCGCGGCCAACGCCGCGCCGACGCAGAAGGCCGCCAGCACGCGCGGCGCACGGATGGCGTAAAGCACCACCGACGTCGTGTCGTCGATCGGCCTGGTCGACAGCCCGATCGCCGCGAGGAGATCGGTGAACCCGACCGGAAAGGCGCCGACGCAGAGGCCGCCGACGATGCTGGCGACGGCGGCGAGCGCGAAGAGAGGAATAGGACGTTTGAGGGCGAGGGTCATGGAGGGAAGTAGAGGCACGTGCGTTGGCGATGACTCGCCTCATATTCCTCTCCCCCTTGGGGGAGAGATCAGGTGAGGGGGTTCGACGGAGAGGCCGACTGCTGCGTCACCCCCTCACCCAACCTCCCCCAAGGGGGAGAGGAGTATGAGGAGAGCAGGTGAAATCAGAGGGAAGGTGGGTTCAATTCGCCGTCGCCAGTTCCGGATGCAGCGCGGCGGCGAGCTCGGCCGCGGCCTGGGGCGTCCGCGGGCCGAAGCCCAGCAGCAGCAGTATGTCGAACTGCAGGAGCTTGCCGTTCCCGCCGGCAGGCGTCTGGCGGAGCGACGGCTGTTCGAGCACCTTGTCGACGCCACCCATCGATTCCACCGACTGGCGCGGCACCAGGATGTAGTCGGCGCGCGAGGCGATCACCGCTTCGGGCGTCAGCGGCCGGTAGCCGACATAGCCGTCGATGGCGTTGACGCCGCCGGCCAAATGGATGATGCCGTCGGCGGCCGTGTCGCGGCCGGCAGCCTGCGGGGCGCCGCCGCTCATCGACAACAGGAACAGCACGCGCGGCTTGTTGGGCGCCGCCGCCAGACGGTCGGCGAGAGCCTTCATGTCCGCCTGGCCGCGCGCGATCAGGGCATCGGCTTCCGTGACCTTGCCGGTGGCCTTGCCGACAGCCTCGATCTTCTTGACCACGCTGTCGTAGTCGTAGCGATCCGGCAGGATGACGACCTCGATGCCGGTGGCCTTGAGCTGATCGAGCGTCGCGGCGGGGCCTGCGCCGGTGGTCGCCATGATCAGCGTCGGCTTCAGCGACAGCACGCCCTCGGCCGACAGGGCGCGCATGTAGCCGACCTGCGGCAGCGACTTCGCCTGCGGCGGATAGAGGCTGGTCGTGTCGACGCCGACCAGCAGGTTCTCCGCGCCCAAGGCATAGAAGATCTCGGTGAGTGCACTGCCGACCGAGACGATGCGCGGCGTCTTCTGCTGCGCGCGTACCGGCGATGCGGCAAGCGCCGCCAGGCCGAGGGCGGCGGCGCCGCGCCGACCGATCGGGCGGCTCACGACGCCGCCTGCTTCTCGACACGCGCGACGATGTTGCGCCAGGGCTCCAGCTCGGGCTGGCCGGGCTTGCGTGCGCCGAACATCAACAGGATGTTGCGGTTGTTGTTGCAGAACGCCTCGATCGAGGTGACGACACCGTCGTCGGTCGGCTTGCGCACCGAGAAGACGCGCGCCACGCCGGCTTCTCGCAGATGCAGGTTGAAGGCGGGATCGAGCACGTTGAACCACCCCGGCACATCGACCAGGCGGTTGATCGGTCCGGTATGGATCTGGATGCAACCGCCGCTGCCGACGAAGATCATGATCGGCGTGCCGTCGGCGCTCGCCATCTCCATGGCCGAGCGCAGCGCACGCGGCGGCAGCTCTCGGGCAAATTCCTCGCCGGCCAAACGCAGCGCCTGCACGCGGCCGACTTTGAACTTGCCCAGCATTCCGAAAAACTCGTGCGTGTCCTTCATCTCCCGCCAGGCTCTGCGCAGGCCCTCGACGTCGATCTCCGAATCGGGGCGATCGATCTTGTCCGAGCCGCGCGGCGCGACGGCGAGCTCGGCCGACGCTTCGGCGCGATGACGCGCGATCAGTGCATCGAACGCCGCCCGGTCGGTCTCGTCGGTGGCGTAGATCTTGTGCACGGCCTCGCCGGTGCGGTCGAAGAACTGCAGGCTGAGCCGCTCGCCCTGCTGATTGTCGCGCTTCATCGGCTCGCGCACGGCGAAGCCGTGCTTCCAGCTTCCCAGGAACAGGCGCAGATCGATGTCGGGTCCCAGCACCAAGCCGTGCGGCCCGGTCACCTGCACGTCCTCGAAGCGGCCATGGCGCTCGTGCACGCAATGCTCGTTACGCGTCAGGCACATGACGCGGCCGACCGACGGCATCTCCGACAGGATCGATCGCCAGTCGCCGGCCAGCGGCGTCGCCGTGGTGTCGACACCCTCGTTCCCCACGGAGATGGCCACCAGTTCGGCCTCGCTGACGCCCAGCGCCATGGCGGCATCGCGGATGCGCAGCGTGGGCTGCTCGCCGCGCAGGCGGCTCCAGCGGGCCGCAAGATCGGCATTGTCGGACGACAGCATGAAGTTCTCCTTGTCTGAATGCTAACGCAGGTGAAAGCGCACGGGGATCTCGACCCACGCCGAGACCGGCCGGCCGTCGCGCACGGCCGGCAGGAAATGCCAGCTCTTCACGGCCGCGACGGCGGCGCGATCGAGCATCTGGTGGCCGCTCGGCCGATGCACGACGATCTCGACGGCGGCTCCTTCGGGATCGAGGCGCACGCGCACGATGACCTCGCCTTGCTGGTTGAGTTCGATGGCGCGCGGTGGGTAGACCGCCGGCTTCGGCGGATGACGATAGCGCGGCTTGCCTTCCCACACTACGGCGGGCGTCGGCAGGAAGCCTGCAGCGGCCTGCTGGGCGGCGCCGGCGCTGCCGAAATTCTGCGATGGAGCCGCTTTTGGCGTGGTCTGCGGCGCCGCCTGTTGCTTTTGCGGTTGTTGCGGCTTGGGAGGCGGCGGCGGCTTGGGCGGCTCGACCGGCTTCAGCTCAGAGAAATCCACCGGTGGCGGCTCGGGCGAAGGCACGAGCTCGATCGGCGTCACCATCGTCGAGAAGTCGACCGGCGGCGGTTCCTCGGCTGGCGGGACCTCGACGGCGACGTCGCTGGCCGGCTCGCTGGCATCGGTCTGGTCCGATTGGGGACCGACCAGCGCCAGCTCGACCAGCAGCGCGGGCTCCACGGAGCCCACGCTGCCGGCGGCGCCGGCGGCGAAAAGAAGAAGGACAGCGACCCCGTGCAGAGCGAGCGACAGCGCCATCGGCACGCGGGGAGCGCGTGCTCCCCGCGTCCGGAAAGGCGGCGCCGGCAGTCGATCGGCGAAGAGGGCCGCCGGGATTACCATCGTGCCGTAAGATTGACGCCGAAGTATCGGCCGGGCTGGGCGTAGAGATCGAGCTGCTGGTTGGTCGACGTGAGCCCGATCACGTCGGCCGAGTTCCAGTACTTGGCGTTGGTGATGTTGAAGGCGCCGGCGTTGACCTTGAAGTGGTCCTTGAAGACGTAGCCGACGGTGGCATCGAGGTTGAAGCTGGCCGGCGCCTGGAAAAAGGTCGGATTGGAGACCTGGGTATGCTGCGCCGTCATCGTGCCGATGAGCTGCGCCACGAAACCCTCGTCCGAGCCGTAGCGGACGCGCGCCTGGGTCGCCCATGGGCTCACTGAATCGACCGGCAGGCCGGTACGCGTGTCGGTACCCTGGGCGAAGGCGGTCCAGCCCAACACCGACCATTGCGGCGCGAAGCGGTACTCCCCGCGTGCCTCGACGCCCCAGATGGTGACGTTGGTGAGGTTGACGTATTGGAACTGGGTGATCGGGCCGACCTGGCCCACGGTCACCGTCTCCAGGAAGTTGTTGTAGAGGGTGTAGAAGCCGGTGAGCTGCCAGCTCGAGCCGTTCGCGTACTTGCCGCGGAAGCCGACCTCGAAGCTGTTGGCCGTCTCGGGCTTGAGGTTGGCGTTGGGCAGGATCTGGTAGAACGACGCGGTGTTGGTAAAGCCGAAATTGGCGTTGTCGTACGGCGGCGCGCGGAAGCCCGACGCGTACTGGAAGTAGGACGAGTAGATGTCCGAGAAGCGGTAGATGGCGCCGAACTTGGGCGACGCCGACACGTAGGTGCTGCCGCTCGGCACCACGTTCAGCGTGGCGCCGGTCGAGTTCCAGAAATAGCGGTCGGGGTTGGGACTGAGCCGGTAGTAGTCGAGCCGGATGGCGGGCAGCAGGCTCAGCCTTCCGTCCAGCGCGGTGATCTCGTCCTGCAGGTAGACGCCGGCCTGGATGGTCTCGGTGTCGGGGAAGTTCTTGTTGGGGAAGGTCTCGCCGGCCACGACCTTGGTGCGCGCGCCGGTGCCGCCCAGCGTGATCTGCCAGCGATCGCGCGGCCGGGTCGTCGCGGTGTAGGCGAAGCTGAGACCGTAGGTGAAGATATTCCGTGCGCCGAACAGCAGGGTGTCGGTGTTCATCTGCAGCTCGGCGCCGGCGACGTTCTGCGTGTAGTAGAACTGCGAGGTGCGCCCGTTGGTCGGGATGACGCCGTTGAACGCGCCACGCAACTGGTACGTGTCGGCCTGGGTGTAGACCGAGTTGAAGTAGGCCATGAAGTCGACGCGATCGACGAAGCCGATCGGCGCGTCGTGCACCCACTGGCTGCTGATGCGGTAGCTCTGGGTGTAGTCCTGACCCCATTCGTCGAAGACGCGGGCGAACAGGCTGGCGAAGTTGCCGACGCCGGACAGGATCTGGGTGCTCTGCTGGCCCTGGGTGTAGCCGCCGGTGATGCGGATGGTGTCGACGTCCGTCGGCCGCAGCACCAGCTTGGCCAGGAAGTCGTTGCTGTAGAAGCTCGTGGGGTTCGGGCTGAGCGAGGATTGTGCCGGATAGTATTCGTGGCCGTCGCGGCGGGTGTAGATGCCCAGGAACTCGACGTTGCCTTGCTTCACCGCGCCGGTGGCGGTCTCGGCGAACTGCTGGTTGGCGCCCGAGTAGGCGCCCTTGATGCTGGCATAGATGTTCTTGCCGCCGATCATGTAGTCGCCGGGATCCTTGGTCGTGTAGGCGACGACGCCGCCCAGCGCGTCGGAGCCGTAGAGCGCCGAGGCGGGGCCACGGATGATCTCGACGCGCTTGATGTCCTCGAGGTCGGGCTGCTCGCGCGTATAGGTGCCGGCGCCGATGTTGGAATCCGGAAAGTCGGGCATGCGCATGCCGTCGACCATCAGCAGCACGCGGTTGCCGCCGATGCCGCGGATCAGGAAGTTCTGGTAGCCGGCGCGGAACGGGTTGTTGGCGACCGTGACGCCCGGCTCGTTGCGCACCAGGTCACGGACGTCCTGCATGTTCTCGCGATCGATGTCCTCGGTGGTGATGACCGAGACGGTCGCCGGTACGTCGTCGAGCGGTCGGCGCGTGCGCGTCGCCGCCGTGGTCACGGCGTCGAGCTGAGTCGGCACGGTTTGGCCGGGCGTGATCACGGGCGTGGTGGTGCTGCCGGGCCATTGCGCGGCGGGCGGCGGCGGCGTGGTATTGCCGGTGGCGTCCGGCGCGGTCGGCGCCGGAGTCTGCGCCGTTGGCGTCGGTGCCGTCTGTGTCTGGGCGAAAGTCGGCAGGGCGATCGTTCCTGCGATCGCGGTACTCGCCATCAAGAGATTGAAAAGTCGCCTGGTCTTCATAGCCAGTGGGCCCCCAAAAAAGGACGCCTGGCTGGCGGGATCCCCGAAGGATCGGCTGGCTGGGCAGTTTGACCGGAAAGGGATGGCTTTCCGGGGTACGTACTTACTTCGTCAGGATCAGCTTGTTGGAAGCGGTGATCCGAAGCCGATAGGTGTCGGCGCCGTGCCGGATGATCAGCTCGCGCCGGCCTTTCATCAGCGTGACGCTGTCGACCGGTCCGTCTGTTGCCAGAACGCTTTGCACGATGTCTGTCATCTCTCCCCCGACATCGTCCGGCCGCGCCGCACGCGGTGGTTGGCTCATGATCTGTGTCGTTTCCCCTTTTTGCTTGCGAACGACTCTCAATCGCATAGAGTTGGGACTTCTGTCAACCGCTTTCAACCTTCGGTGAGCCATGGAAAGCTCGGTAGAACAAAGGGTTAACTCCCTCGAGAGCACCCCGCGCACCGGCTGCGGCCGACCGGGTTGCGCCTGCGGCCTGCCCGTCAGCGAGCGCTTCGTGCTGTGGGCGCTGCGCCAATGGCAGCAGGATCGTGCGCTGCCGGCGGAGGGCTCGGTGCAGCATCGGGGATTCAAGATGGCGGGTGTGCTCGAAGTGCTGCCCGACTTTGCCATCGCGATGGATGCCTTCCTCTTCGGCACGCGCCGGGCGATGGAGATCCATCGTCCCGATTGCTCGAGCGTCAGCCGTGACGAGGCGACCCTGGTGGCGCTGTGCGGTCTCGCCCAGGGCGACTTCGATGGGCCGTTGCTCGCCTCGCTCGACATCATGATGGCGCCGACCGCTTCGCGCGTGGCGGCGGTGCGGCTGAAAGCCTTCTCCGTCGCGCTCGCCGGCGCGGGACTGAGGCTGGCGCCACCGGTCGGCGATGCCGCGGGGAGGCTCAATTGAGCGCCGATCGCGTCGCCGACCTGCAGCGCGCCATGCGGCTCATCTCCGACGCCGTCGAGGATCTGCCGGCCGAGTGCCGCGACCTCGCCGGCAATGCGTTGCTCAACATCACCGCAGAAGCGGTGGCGCAGGATGTCGGCTGCGTCGAAGCCGGCCGCATCTTCGCGCGCCTGGCCGACCTGCTGGCGCGCGGGCTGCAGCCGCCGGCCCGCGAAGCGATCGCGTTGACGTCGTTCGACGCATGAGCGTCGACCTCGCCCGGTGCATTCCGGTGCTGGCCTCGCTCGACATTGCCGAGACGCGCGCTTTCTATGTCGGCCAACTCGGCTTTACCAGCGACTGGGCCGACGACGACCATCTCATCGCCAAGCGTGACGACATGGAGATCCACTTCTGGAAGACTGCCGACCGGCAGTTCCCGGCAAATACGTCATGCTACATTCCCGGCGGCCAGGTGCCGGCGCTGTACGAGGAGTTCAGGCAGCGCGGCGTGTCTGGGCTCTCGCCGTCCGAGGTGAGGCCGTGAACATGAAGGAGTTCTCCATCCACGACCCGCACGGCAACCGGCTGCGGTTCGGTTGCGGGGAGTGGTAGGCAACTCCCATTGGACGCGCTACTGACTGCGCGCTTCCCTTACAGCGAAGGCGCGTGTGGGGTGTTTACAGCACGACCTCCTGGACGCTGGATGCGTTTCTAGACCTCGATCCGGCTGCCCAGCTCGACGGTCTGGTTGGCCGGCAGGCCGAGGAAGTCGGTCGGGCTCGCCGAGAAGCGGCTCAACAGCAGGAACAAGTGGCGTTGCCAGCCCGGCAGCAGGGGATGCTCGCCGCTCACGACGTTGTTGTGGCCGATGAAGAACGACGTATGCACGGGATCGATCGGAATGCCGAGGTTCGCGAGCTCCGTGATGTCGTGGGCGACGTCGGGTTTCTCCATGAAGCCGTAGCACAGCACGGCGCGGTGCAGGCCGCCGCCCAGCTCGCGCGCCCTGAGACGATCCTCGGGTGAAACGAAGGGCTCCTCGAGGAGGTGGACGGTCAGCAGCACGACATGCTCGTGCAGCACGCCGTTGTGCCGCAGGTTCTGCATCAGGCTGTTGGAGGCGCCATCGGAGAAGGTCGTGAGATAGATCGCCGTGCCCTGCGTGCGGTGCAGGCGCTCGGTGTCGAGGGTGGCGAGCAGGGTGTCGATCGGCATCGTGCGCTCCTGCTCGCGCTGGCCCACGGCGTGGCGGCCGCGATACCAAGTCCACATGCCGATGAAGAGCGCGGCGGCGATGGCGAGCGGCACCCAGCCGCCGTCGTCGAACTTCGTCAGGTTGGCCGAGAACAGCGCACCGTCGACGATCAGCAGCAGCACGAAGAGCGGAACGACCAGCAGCCACGGCCACTTCCAGCCGCGCACGGCGAGCGTCATCACCAGCACGGTGGTGATCAGCATGGTGCCGGTCACGGCGATGCCGTAGGCCGAGGCGATGTCGGGGCCGGTCTTGAAGGCCAGCACGATGCCCAGTACGCCGGCGAGCTGCAGCCAGTTTACGCCCGGCGCGTAGATCTGGCCGAACGCGTTGGGCGAGGTGTGCTGGATGCGTACGCGCGGGCTCAAGCCCAGCAAGGTCGCCTGCTGGGCCATCGAAAAGGCGCCCGAGATCGTCGCCTGCGAGGCGATCACCGTCGCCATCGTGGCGACCACGACCAGCGGATAGAGCGCCCAGTCCGGCGCCAGCTTGAAGAACGGGTTGGAGGCGGCGGTGGGATCGGCCAGCAGCAGCGCGCCCTGGCCGTAGTAGTTGGCGAGCAGGGCGGGGAACACCACGATCAGCCAGGCGGCGCGGATCGGATTGCGGCCGAAATGGCCGATGTCGGCGTAGAGCGCCTCCGCGCCGGTGAGCGCCAGGGTGACCGCGCCCAGCGCGAAGAAGGCGCCGGTCTTGTGCTTCATGGCGAAGGCGAACGCATGATACGGCGACAGCGCCATCAGCACCTCGGGATGCTGCGCGATCTGGCGCACGCCCAGCACGAGCAGGATGGCGAACCAGATCAGCATGATCGGCCCGAACAGGTGACCGATGCCGCCCGTGCCGAAGTACTGCAAGGCGAACAGCCCGATCAGCACGGCCATGGCGATCGGCAGGATCACCGGCTGGAAGGCGGGCGTGGCCACGTTGAGGCCCTCGACCGCGCTCAGCACGGAGATGGCGGGCGTGAGCAGGCAGTCGCCATAGAAAAGGGCGGCGCCCAGCATGCCCAGGATCACATAGACGGTGCGCCGGCGCGTGGAGATGCCGGGCTCGCGCGACACCAGCGCCATCAGCGCCAGCACGCCGCCCTCGCCGCGATTGTCGGCGCGCATGACCACGATGACGTACTTCAGGGTGACGACGATGATCAGCGCCCAGGTGATCAGCGACAGCATGCCGAGCACATTGTCGTGCGTCGGCTCGAGCCCGGTGAAATCGCTGAAGCAGGTCTGGACGGTGTAGAGGGGGCTGGTGCCGATGTCACCGAACACCACGCCGAGCGCGGCCAAGGTCAAGCCGGCCGCCCGCTTCCGGTCGGCGGGCCGCGTCGCGGCCATCGTACTCATCCCCTTGATTGCTCCCCCGTTCAGCGTTGCGATCCTGAGCGCCGGCCACGCCGGGTTCAACGCGAAACTTCCTACGTCGTGGCTATGCCCGGAGCCTGCGGCCCGCCTCGATTCCCTATGCCTCGGCGGGTTAGCGCCGTGGCATGAAACTCGACACGACCCCCCGGATACGCCCCCTGGCGCTCGCAGCGATCTGCGTCGCGCTGTTCATGCTTCTCGGCATCGTCGTGCCATACCACACCTACAGCCATTTCCTGGTTAAGCAGGACACTGCCGCCGCGGCGATACCCCATGAGGAACTCTGAATGACGTGGAGGCTGCCATGACGTCGGTCCGCTCCCAGCCTCGGCTCGCGATCGAAAGTTTTTCCCGCACGCTTGCCGACGAACTGCGCGCCCTGCAGAAACTTGCCCGTGACCGGCGCGCCGCGTCGCTGCGTCAGGCCATCAAGCGGCCGGCCCAGTATTCCGATCCGCGGCCTGGCCGTGGGCGCATCTCCGCCTGACGCCGGTGCCGAACCTGCCGCCTGACGACGCGCGGCGCATCGGCGCCGAGCTGGGACGATGGTCACGACGATCGACCAGCGACGCCAATGCGCGTGCGTTCGGCCTGTTCGGCGTCCTGATCGTGCTCGCGCTGGTCGCGGCGCAAAACGCGCCGCAGCCCGCGGCCACGGTCCGTGGCCTGGCGACGGTCTATTTCGCCATGCTGGCGGCGGCGCACTTCGTGTCGTTGGGCATACTGCGCGGCCTTCTGCGCGCCGGCGTTACCGAGGCAGGGGACGCGGTCGCGGCGATGCGGGATCCGCG
>JAEZIF010000454.1 GCA_023416135.1 Pseudomonadota bacterium | reverse complement strand
TGAGCAGGCCTGCTCCGATCAAGGCGATCGTCGCCAGGGCAACCCGCGAGAAGGTGATGGCAAAGGGAGAGAGCTCGGCAAGCGCAATCTGTCCAAGGAGATATCCCGCGCCCCAGAGCACCGACAGAACAGGCAACAGCGCCCATTCAGTCGCTGTCATGTGGAGAGTGGTTGTCGATCGGATCGTCATCGGCGCGCCCCTGTGGCGCGTCCGGACGATCGACATCACGGCCTCACGAGGCCTGGCGATCCGAGGGACGCTTGTTCAAGCGAACTATAGCGAAAAGCAGGCATCCCACCAAACCGTGTACCGGCGGCGATAGGTTGGATGCTACGGATCAGGTGTCGTGCCCGTCATCAGTGCCGCCTGGTCCTCCGGCGAATAGAAGAAGTCCCCCGGGCGGAAATCGTGGCCGAGGTCGCCCAGCAGGCGGCGCTGGCGCGGCGTGCAACGCTCGAACAACGCGGCGTACGGCGTGGCGAAATCGTAAGCCCGCATGAACATCTGGCAGTAGTTGTAGAGGATGGTCTTGCGCGCCTTGCCCGACCGATTGGGCGACGGCCCGTGCCAGATCGCGTGCGGGAAGACGTAGGCGTCGCCGGCCTTGCCGAGGAGCGGCACCGCGCCCGGCATGTGCGGATTGGGGATGCGCTCGGCGCGCTCGGGGAACGGCCGCAGGTGGCTGCCGGGAAAGATCGTGAAGTTGCCGCTGTCGGGCTCGGTGACGTCGGTCAGCAGATACATCACCTTGACCGCCAGCGGCCGGCTGGTCTCGGTGACGCGGATGGCGCGCTGGGCCTCGCCGCCGTCGGTGTGAGTGTAGCCCGGGAACGTCTCGGTCGAGGCGCGCACGATCGCCTGGCTCATCGAGAACTGGATGTAAGGCCCCATCAGGTCGAGGATCAGATCGAACACGCGCGGCCGGTCGATCAGGTCGATGAAGGCTTGGTGATAGGTCAGCAGGTCGCGTCGGTCCATGAAGGCGTCCGGATTCGGATCGGCATGGTCGACCCACGCATAATGGCCGCGCGGCAGCCTGCCCGGCGCCGGCTCGTAGCCCGGCTGCGTCCGCACGCGGTCGATCTGCCGGGAGAAGAAATCCACTTCCGCGGGACTGAGCGCACCTTCGAGCTGCAGATAGCCGTCGACCGCCCACTGCTCGCGTTGCTCTTCGGTCAATGCCCGTGTGGTGTTGGCCAGCATGCGTTCCTCCTCTGCCTCTCGCATTTAGCCGCCGTCGATTGCCGGGCGTCCAGAGGACCGTATCGGGAAGCGGCACGGGCCCTGCGTACGCGGCGCAACAGCCATGCGAGGCGGCCGGATTTGCCCTTCCCTCGCCAGCGCTAGCATCAACACGAGGTCGATAGCTGCGAAACCGACCAGGGAAGGAAGCCCGATGAACACGACATCGCCGTCTACGCGTCGAGAGGTCCTGCAGGTTGCCGCCGGCGCGGCCGCGATAAACGCCATCGCCGGCAGTATCGCCGAAGCGGCGGCGCCGGACGTCGTTGGCGTGTGGCGATTGGCCGGCGCGACGGCGACCGGCGCCGACGGCAAGGCGCGAGCCGTTCCCTACGGCCCGCGCGGCATGGGCATCGTCACTCTGACCCGCGACGGGCGCATGATGGCGGTGCTGTGCGACGGGCGGGCCACGCTGCCGGAGGGCACCAAGCGCGAATACGCATCCTACTGCGGCAACTATACCTTCGACGGCAGCACACTCACGACGACCGTCGACGCCAACTCCGATCCGGCGCGCTTCACGGCGCCGCAGGTCCGCAAGGTACGCTTCGACGGCGACCGGATGATCCTCGTTCCTCCGGTGGTCGAGGCGAACGGAGTCAAGGTGACCCGCGAGTTGACGTGGGAGCGAATCAGCACGGTATCGCTCTAGCACCGACTCGCGGCCACTCCGCGGATACGCGAGCGCCGCTCCGCGGATTGGGCCACCCGCTGGCACGACAGATTGCAAACCGGTGAGCTCACCGAGCCACGCTTCGACCAGAGTTGCCGGCTCAGTCCTCCACCCGTCCCTGCACCTTCGACCTGAACCCGTCCACCCGCTCGATGCTCAGCTCGATGGTCTTGTCGCCGAACACGTGCGTCACCCGTGTAATGTCGTCGTTGCCGGGCGTCTGGGCCTCGAGCACGAAGCTCGTACCGTCGGCCGACCAGCCGCCGCGGGCGGCGCTCAGTCCGTAGGGCGTGCGCCCGCCCACGGCGAAGCGGCCGTCGAAGCCGATCGGTCCACCGAACCGGCCCATCGGTGCGCCGGGCGGCCCTCCGTCGAACTCGTACTCGTAGGACGGTTGGGGATCGTCGAGCTTCAGGACGTACGACTTGAGGCGCATCGTAGGGCTGGTGGTGAAGCGCCAGCTCTTGCCGGACACCGCCTTGGCCATCGCCGGCAACCCGCTTAGCCCGGTACCGGCCGGGACCGGCTGCTCGACGGCCGCCGCCCTGACACGCTCGGCGAGCTCGGCCGTCGCCGCGGGACTGGCAGGGATGGCCGCGTCGGAGGTAACGGCGGCGGCGAGATGGCCCAGCAGCGTCAGGAAGCCGTAGCGCGGCGTGCTGACCTGGTTGCTCGAGCCGATGAAACGCTGCGAGCCGGTCATCACCGCCACGATATCGAGCCCGGGCATCACCACGATGAGCTGGCGGTTGCGGCCGACCGCCATGAAGGTATCGCGCGGCGACACGACCCAGAACTGGCGGCCGTAGCGGAAGTCGCCCGCCCAGCTCTCGCGCATGTCGATGTCGGCGGCGCGCACGCGCTCGATCCACGCCGCGGGCAGGATCTGTCTGCCCTCCCATACGTCGCCGCGCAGCCACAGATAGCCGATCTTCGCCATGTCGCGCGGCTGCAGGCGGAGGCCCCAGCCGCCGAGCGAGACGCCCTGCGGATCGGCCTGCCACAGCAGGTCGTCGATTCCGAGCGGCCCGAACAGCCTTTCCCGCGCATAGTCGCTGGCGCTCCGGCCCGTGACCTTGCTCAGGATGGCCGACAACAGATGGCTGTTGCCGCTGTTGTAGTAGAAGCGCGTACCCGGCGCCGACGCCATCGGCTGGTCGACGACGAATTGCTGCCAGTCGGGAGTGCGCGTCATGTCGATGACGGATTCGTAGGCGTTGCCCAGGCCCTCCTGCCATGCGAGGCCCGACGTCATGTCGAGCAGATGCTGGATCGTGATTGCCTTCTTGGTATCGTCGAGGTTGGCAATGGTGCGGTCGGCGAAAAACTCCACGACCCGCCGGTCGGTGCTGTCGAGCAGGCCGTCGCCCAGCGCCATGCCCACCAGAGTGCTGGTGACGGACTTGGTCGCCGAGTAGATGTGGTGCCTGAGTCCAGCGCAAAATGGCGCGTAGACGGCCTCGAGCACGATCCGGCCGTGACGCGTCACCAGCACGCTGTCCATGTCGTTGACGGCGCCGAAATCGACCAGGCGGGCGAGCCGCTCGGAGCTCATGCCCTGCTCCTCGGGCGAGGAGACCGGCCAGCCGCGCGTCGGCCAGGGGTGGGTAGCCTGCTGCGCCGTCGCGAGCGATGCGCAGAGCAGCGCCGAGGTGGCCAGCAAGATCGCCAGCAGCGTATTCGTGAGCCGATGCATCGTGGCCCCCTTCCTCAGACTACGGACGGCAGAGGAGCCGTTCAACCGGGTGTTGCGCAAAGGCAGTCGTCGGCATTGGACGTTCGTGCTACGGTCCAAGTCAGGGAAGGTAGCGCCCTGTCATACGATCGACATGCAGGCTGACGGACACAGGCGCCAGCCGCGGGCAGCAGGGCCGATCGGCCGCGGCAGCCTGCACAGGCTCATGCGGCGCCGGTCGACCATCGCCTTCCTGATGACCCTACCGCTGTTGACGTTGATGATCGTGCTCGTGGCCTACCCTGCGGGCTTCGCGATCTGGCTCTCGATGCTCGACAGGAGCACGACCAGGTTCATCGGCCTCGGCAATTTCGCCTACTTGGTCGGCCGCGACAGGTTCTGGATGGTCGTCTACCAGACCTGCCTGTTCGCCATCGCCGCCGTGGCCTTGAAGGCATTCCTGGGCTTCGTGGCCGCCCATCTCGTGCATAACCTGCCGGCAAAGGGCCAGCGCAAGTGGCGCGGCATGCTCCTGGTGCCGTGGGTGATTCCCGCCGCCATGAGCGTGCTCGGCTGGCGGTTGCTGTTCGAGCCGTCCTTCGGCGCTTTTAACTGGATCCTCGAGCACCTGGGCATGGACCGAATCATCTGGCTCGGCGAAACCGGCTGGGCGCGGTCTTCCGTCATCTTGGTGACCGTGTGGTTCGGCGCACCGTTCTTCATGGTCATGTACCTCGCCTCATTGAAGTCGGTGCCCGAGGAGCTCTACGAGGCGGCGTCAATCGACGGCGCCACATGGTGGCAGCGCATCCGCTACGTGACCTTCCCGATGATGCGCAACATCATTGCCATCACCATGGTCTTTTCGCTGATCGGCAGCTTCGCCGGGTTCACGATCGTGAATGTGCTGACCAACGGCGGCCCGCTCGGCGCAACCCAGGTGTTGGCCACCTCGGCGTTTCTCGTCGGCATCATGGGCGGCAATCTCCCGCTGGGTGCCTGCATCTCGCTGTTCATGACGCCGGTCCTGGCGGCGGCCGCTATCTATGTCCTGCGAGGGGTCGCCAAACGGGAGAATGAGGCCTGATGTCGAGAACCAAGCGGCATCACCCAGGCGACGCGAAACTCCGTCCGACGGTGCGGGGGACCGTGGAACGCGTCGATGTCGATGAGTATGCGAGGCGCCGTACAGAGGGGGTCGGAATCGGCCGTCAAAGGACAGCGTCGAGTTGCACGACCACACCCACCTGGGCGCAGAGCGGCGTGAGGCCGCTAAGAGACGGAAGAGGAAAGAAAACTCGCCCGGCCGCAGCCGGGCGAGTTCCCTAGATCAGACTTAGCCTTCCGACCCAGTGTCGACGTCCGTGCCGGCCAGGTTGATCGTCACCGAGTTGAACTGGATGTTGGCACCCATCACGATGCTCTGGGTGAACGCATCCTGCGTCAGAGACGCCGAGGCATCGGCCGCGACTTCTGCGCCGGTGCCATCACCCATCTCGGCCTTGGCGTTTTCGATGCTGGCGTAGCCGCCTTCGGCCTTGGCCGACATCGAGAAGACCGACGGTGCCGGATCCGTATCGCAGCAGTAGTCGGAACCACCGGCTTCCGCCTTGAACTGCACCTGCGCGCTGTCGATGTAGTCGTTGTCGACCAGGTTGTTGACCTGATCGATGTTGAAGTTGTTTTCGCCGCCCTGCTCCACCTTGTCCGGCATCTGGAACAGGATGCCGTCGAGATCGTCCACGCTGATCGCCGGCTGGATGTCCAGGCCGCTCAGATCGAGGTCCAGCTTGACGTCGACGTCGACGTTGGTCTCGACGTTGTTCTCGACCTTGTTCTCGACAGTGTTCTCGACCTTGTTGTCGATCGAGTTGTCGACCTTGTTGTCAACCGAGTTGTCGAGCTTGTTGTCGACGCTGTTTTCCAACTTGTTGTCGTTGGAGTTCT
>JAEZIF010000419.1 GCA_023416135.1 Pseudomonadota bacterium | reverse complement strand
ACGCCTTCACCGAGACCGGCGCGCAGTCGCTCAATCTCAGCGTGGCGCAGCAGACCACCAACTCGCTGCGCACGGTGATCGGCGCGCAGCTCGGCGGGTCGATGGATCTCGGCTGGCGCGAGAAGCTCGCGATGCAGCTGCGGCTCGGCTGGAGCCACGAGTACGCCGATGTCGGCCGGCCGGTGACGGCGACGCTCGCCGGCGCACCGGCGATGCCCTTCACGACCTGGGGCATCTCTCCGCAGCGCGACGGCGTGGTCATCGGCCTCTCGGCCAACACCGCGATCGCCGAGGCGATGTCGGTCTACCTGCGCTACGAGGGCGACATCTCGGCCCAGGACAGCGCGCATGCCATCACGGCCGGCGTGCGCATGACGTGGTGATGCAACCTCGGGACGGCGCCGGAGTTGTCGGAGCCATGTCCCGCGGCCCGATGCATCATCTCGATCTCACCGTGCAGGACCTGGAACGGTCGACGCCGTTCTACCAGCGCGCGCTGGGCTTCCTGCAGGAGCTCGGCGCCACGGTCCTCGATGCGCCGGCCGACTATCCGCAGTACCGGCCGGGCTACTACGCCGAGTTCTTCGCCGATCCGGACGGGCTCAAACTGGAGTACGTCTACACGCCGGCGCGTTGACCATCTCAGGCGAAGATGAAGTCGGCGTCCCGCAGGATAGCGGGATCGTCGATGCCGACGAGCGTGACGCTGTTGGTCGCGTCGAACTCGATCCTGGTGTCGGCGCCGGCGTCGACGATCGTCAGGTCGGCCAAGCTCTCGAAGCCCCAGGCGCTGACGTCGATCCTGTCGTGATCGGCCTGGCGGAAGTCGTTGATGTCGTCGTTGCCGTTGTCCGGCGCGAAGACGAAGGTATCGGCGGCGGTCCTCACGGTGCCGGTCGGCTCGGTGGGAGACGCCGCGACCCCATTGATCACCTGGCCATCGCCCCACATGTGGTCGGTGCCGGTCCCGCTGACCAGCGTGTCCCGGCCGCCGCGGGCGTTGTCCTGCATCTCGAAGCCGTCGCCGACGAGGAAGCTGACCGACGCGGATCCGATCAGCGTGTCGTTGCCGCCACGGCTGTCGTCCAGCATGACTCCGCCGTCGCCGCGCAGCAGGCTGACGTCGCTGTCGCCGGCGATCAGACGGTCGTTGCCGCCCCGGGCGTTGTCGAACATGGAGCCGCCATCGCCGATGAGGGTGGTTTGCAGGCCAGCGCCGCCGATCACCGTGTCGCTGCCGCCGCGGCTGTCGCCATACATCTGGAGGGCGTCGCCGAAGAGAACCCAGTTGGCCGCGCCGTCGCCGCCGATCACCGTGTCGTTGCCGCCGCGCGCGTCGTCGTGCAGCTCCCGGGCGTCGCCCCACAGGGCGCCGCCGCCGCTGGACTGGCCGATGAGCGTGTCGCGGCCGCCGCGGGCGTTGTCGAACAGGGAATGGGCGTCGCCAACGAGTTGCTCGAACCCGTCGGGACCGCCGATCATCGTGTCATTGCCGCCGCGGGAGCTGTCGAACATCTCAAAGGCGTCGCCGAACAAGACCGTATCGCCGACACGGATCAGCGTGTCGTTGGTGCCATGCTCGTGGTCCGTCAGAGATCCAGTCTGGGTATTGGGAACGCGCTTTGGCATCGATGCCTCCTTCAGTTCGAAGTGCCGCGCCGACAATCATGCGACTCGCCGACCGAAGCCTCACACCCGGCTGAGACATTGGCGGCGCTGGACGGTCAGGTTTGACGGGTTGAAGGGACGGAGGCGCCGAGCAAGCCCGTGCTGCCTCCGTCTCCCACTCTCGCCTCCCTGTCACTCGGGCCAGAGCTACGGTCGCCATACGCCGTGCGCAACGATGCGCCGCCATCGCCGGCGTTTCAACGAGATGGCCCGTGCCGCCCCCGAAAGGTCACGCCGCCCAATGGCGCGATTGTGATGATGATGGGCCCGCGCCCCAGCTTGGTCATTGGAAGTCCGCGCCATTGCATTGTTTGCTGCGGCAAACAGCGGGGGCAGGACCTTGCGTCGACGATCGATCGATACGCCGCTTTCCATGCTCGGCAAAGCAGCCCTGGCCGGTTGCGTCATTGTCCTTGCAGTTCTTGCCTGGGCGCCGGCGGAGGCGATGACGCGGACGTCGCTGGGCGGCCACACCGAACATCTGGTCGCCTATCTCGCCACCGCGCTGGTCCTTGCCCTGACCTCGCGGACGACGCGCCAGCTCACGGCACAGTGCCTCCTCCTGATGGCCTATGCCGCCATCCTGGAAAGCGGACAGGTATACGCGCCCGGCCGTCATGCTTCTTTCCTGGACCTGGCGTTCAGCGCCGGCGGCGTGCTGCTCGGGGGTGCCCTGGTCTGGCTCGCGCGTCGGTGGTGGCCGAGGAACGGAAACCGCCCGGCGCAATGACGTGGTGACTGCACTGCCTGCACGTCGCGCGAACGGTACCAGCACTGGTATGCCGCCCAAGACGACCCGACGACGGGCGGCTCCCTACGGTGCGAAAAAACTCGCGAAAACGAAACTGGCGCTCCCTCCGCAAAGGCCTTGATAACTGAGATAACTTAGGTTATATTCCTCTCATCACGCGCCGGCCGGTCCGACAGCGCTTTGCTCCATGC
>JAEZIF010000374.1 GCA_023416135.1 Pseudomonadota bacterium | reverse complement strand
ACGCCTTCACCGAGACCGGCGCGCAGTCGCTCAATCTCAGCGTGGCGCAGCAGACCACCAACTCGCTGCGCACGGTGATCGGCGCGCAGCTCGGCGGGTCGATGGATCTCGGCTGGCGCGAGAAGCTTGCGATGCAGCTGCGGCTGGGCTGGAGCCACGAGTACGCCGATGTCGGCCGCCCGGTGACGGCGGCGCTGGCCGGTGCACCGGCGATGCCCTTCACGACCTGGGGTGTATCCCCCCAGCGCGATGGTGTGGTACTGGGCATCAGCGCAAACACCGCGATCGCGGAAGCGACCTCGATCTACATGCGCTACGAGGGGGACATCTCCGGCCAGGACAGCGCGCACGCCATCACCGCCGGCGTCCGCATGACATGGTAGTGAGGCGAAATGCTGTCGGAAGATCAGCGCAAAGCGATCGAGGCGGAAGAGCAGCTCCGCCATGAAGTGAGGAGGCGGCTGGACACGGAAAATCCGCCGCCACCTCCCCCGCCGCCGCCCGAGCCGAAGATCGGCATCGGCAAGCGGGTATTCGACTTCTTCAACAGCTCGGTCGGCATGTGGCTTCTGTCGTCGGTCGTCCTGACCGGCGGCGCCGCGTTGCTGCAGAACATCCAGCACAATCACGAGATCGCGCAGCAGAACCGCCAGCAGCTCTCCACGCATCGCTTCGAGATCACGCACCGTCTCGACCAGATGGAATACGGCCTGCGCCGCGCCAAGACGGTGGGCGAATCCAAGGCCGCGATGGACAACATGTTCAAGAGCAAATACCCGCTCGCCCCGGAGCTGCAGAATCGCAGCCTCGCGTCGCTCTATCTCAGCATGTACCAGCTCTTGTCCGGCACCGAGCAGCAGAAGTCGGAGCAGGCGATGACTTTCGTCCGCCGGCTCGAGGAAGCGGAACTGTCACTGCAGGCCGAGACCGACGACAACGAAAAGCTCGACGACAAGCAGAAGGAGCTGATGCACAAGCTGATCAAGTCGATCCAGGCGCTGCATCACTCCGTCGATGCGAACACCAAGTGATCGCTCAGATCCGCTGATCCATCTCCAGCGCCGGCTCCGGCACATCGACGCAGCCGATGATGCGCGCCGGCACGCCGGCGGCCGTGCAGCCTGCAGGCACCGGCTCGAGCACCACGCTGCCGGCCGCGATCTTGGCGCAGGCGCCGATCTCGATATTGCCCAGCACCTTGGCGCCGGCGCCCAGAAGCACGCCACGCCGCACCTTGGGATGACGATCGCCGCGTTCCTTGCCGGTACCGCCCAGCGTCACGCCGTGCAGCATCGACACGCCGTCCTCGACGACGGCTGTCTCGCCGATCACCACGCCGGTGCCGTGGTCGATGAAGATGCCCTTGCCGATGCGCGCGCCGGGATGGATGTCGAGGCCGAACAAGGCACTGGCCCGGCTCTGCAGGAAGTGCGCGAGCGTCTGGCGACCCTGCAGCCACAGCCAATGGGCAACGCGCGAGGTCTGCAGCGCGTGATAGCCCTTGAACCACAGCAGGGGATCGAGATGCGACGTGCAGGCGGGATCGCGCTCGACCACCGCCATGATGTCGGCGCGCGCCGCCAGCCCGATGGCCGAATCGGCATTCAGCGCCTCGTCGAAGATCTGGCGAATGAGGGCGGCAGGCACCTCGGTAGTGCCGGCGAGCCGCGCCAGGTGATAGCTCAGCGCGCCTTCGAATCGGCTCTGGCTGAGAATGGTGGCGTGCAGGGTGCCGGCCAGGACCGGTTCGGCGGCCGCAGCCGTCTGCGCGGCCTCGCGGATCTTGTTCCAGACCGGGTCAACCGAGCGGGGTTCCGCTGCGTTCTTTGCGACGGCGCTGTCCATTTGGCGCTCTCCTCCGGCCGGCCGTTACAGTCTCACGGCGGGCTGATCGATACGCCTCCCACCGGCTAGTCTATGGCGGCCGAGTTCCGGCTGCAATTCACCGCGAAGCCCGGGATTCGAGCTCGTCGATCAGTGGCTGCACCTTGCCGCCGTTCTGCTGGATGTAGGAATTGAAATCCGAACGTCTAGTCATGACCATGCTGACGCCCTCGATCTTGACGTCGGTGATGCGCAGTCCTGCCGGGAGCTGACGGACCTCCCATTCGAGCTTGATGGGCTGGCCGTTGCTCTGGTTCAACCGGCTGTCGACGACCCAGGCGCCGTTGGGCCGGGAGATGGTCTTGCCGACGGTGAGCGTCTGGCCGGCATACTGGCCGAAGCGCTCGCTATAGGCCTTCGCCTCGGCGGTTTCGGTCGCCCTGACGAAGCGTGCCTGTTGCTCGGGCGTGGCCTTGGCCCAGTGAGTCCCGAGCGCCGTCTGCGCCATGTACGGCAGATCGAACCGGCTCTGAAGGACCCGCTGGATCGCCGCCTGACGCTGCGCGCCTGTCGTGGTCTTGACGATGTCGATGGCCTGGGCGGCAGTGGAGGAAACCAGTTCCGCCGCAGGGTCGTTGGCGAGGGCCGGCAGCGCGACGAGCGCGACAGCCGCACCGGCGACGAGACGAAAAGCGAGGCGACGACAGGCGATCAGCGGCAACGGTCGCTCCTTCGGTGAATTTTGCGAATTGTGACCGCGGGTGTCTTACCGCACCAGCGCGAGATTGTCGCGACGCTCCAGTTCGCCTTTGGTGTCGGTCTTGTCACGCTTCGCGCGAATAAGGTCGGCCCGGTTCTGGGTGTAGGCGGAACGCAGCGCAGCGTAATAGTCGACGCTGTTCTTCTCGATGTCGTCCAGCGCGAACATGGTGCGCGAGCGATAGTCGATGACGTTCAGGCCGTAGCGCGGGAGGCCGATGTACCACCAGTCCCAGTTGAAGGCGATCGGCAGGATCTGGAACGGATCGATCGCGTAATCGATCATCAGGCCCGTGGCGTCGCGCGCGTTGGATGGGCCGGCGATCGGCAGCACCAGATAGAAGCCACCGTTCTCCGGGTCGACACCCTTGCCCGCCCAAATGCCGATCGTCTGGCCGGCATCGGTCTTGGTGCGCTCAAGGCCCATCATGGCGGCGACGTCGAACAGGCCGGCAAGGCCCAAGGTCGAGTTCACCAGGAAGCGGGCCATAGTGGTGGCGGCACGGCTGGGATCGCCCTGAAAGACCTCATTGATGGCCGTCACCGGTTCGCCGAGATTGTCCAAAAGACTGCGTACGCTTTTCTGGGCCTTCTCGGGCACCCAGTCACGATAGAGCACGGCGACCGGCCGGATCGCCATGACGTCGACGGCGCGATTGATCGAGAACATGAAGCGGTTGGGCGTCTCGATGGGGTCCCATACCTCGGAGGCGCCGGTGTCGTTGACCGCACAGCCGCCCAGCAGGGTTGCAGCAACGGCAGCCGCGACGACCGAAGCACGGACGCGGGTGGCCACTTTGAACACGCTTGCGATCATCAACGCCAATCCTGGGTCCATTCCGACAGGTTTCGGCACGACGGGCCGAAGACACGAAGTTCGAAAACAAGTGTCGCACACGGACGGTGCGGTTTGGAAGTGAATAGGAAGGCAGCTGGCTCTCGTTGCTTTGAGGCAACAAGTCCGCTCGGAATCACCTGTTGCATACATAAAGATATGCTTATATGCTTCATTGGATGGATCACCTCCTCACTCTTTTGCGGGCAGCCGCCGAAGATACGCGGCTGCGCATTCTGGCGCTGGCGGCGCGCGAGGACCTGACAGTCAGCGACTACGTGCATGTGCTGGGGCAGAGCCAGCCGCGGGTCTCCCGCCATCTGAAGCTGCTGGTCGAAGCGGGCCTGCTCGAGCGCTTCCGCGAGGCACAGTTCACCCGCTTCAGGCTGGTGACCTCAGGCGACGACGCCGCCCTGGTTCGCGAGTTCGTCCGCCGGCTCGATCCCAAGCATGCCCGCATCGCCGCCGACCGCGCCCGGCTCGATGCCCTGCAGCAGCGTCGCCAGACGGCCGCGGTGCGATTCTTCCGCGACAATGCCCAGCGCTGGGACGAACTGCGTGCCCTGCATGTCGCCGACCGCGAGATCGAACGTGCGCTCGCCCATCACCTGCCGGTCGGTGCGCGCCGCCTGCTCGACATCGGCACCGGCACCGGCCGGCTGCTCGAAGTGCTGGCGCCCAAGGTCGAGCAGGCGGTCGGCGTCGACCAGTCGCGCGAGATGCTGGCGCTGGCGCGCGCCAACCTCGCCAAGGCTTGCATCGACAATGCCGACATCCGCCAGGGCGACATGTATGCCCTGCCCTTCGAATCCGACGCCTTCGATGTCGTCACCATCCATCACGTCCTGCACTACGCCGACGATCCGGCGGCCGCGCTCAGCGAGGCGGCGCGCGTGGTGCGGCCGGGCGGGGTCGTTCTGGTGGTCGACTTCTCGCCGCACGACCTGGTCGAGCTGAAGCGCGAGCATGCCCATGTCCATCTCGGCTTTGCCGACAACCAGGTACAGGGCTGGCTGAGAAGCGCCGGCCTCAATCCGCTCGAGCCGATCCACTTTCCCGGTCGCCGCCTGATGACCGGCATCTGGCGCGGCGAGCGCGAACTGCCGTCGCGCCCCTCGGCGCGCCACGTCACCCAACCCGCCCATGGAGTTTCCCGATGAGTCCCGATACAGGTCCCCTTGGCGGCCCCTACAGCGTCTCGACGGCCGAGTTCCCGGCGCGTGCGCCGCAACGATTGAAGGTCTCGTTCGAGTTCTCTCCGCCCAAGACCGAAGCTGCCGAGCGCACTCTATGGGAGACCGTGACGCGGCTGGTGCCGCTGCGTCCGACGTTCTTCTCGGTCACTTACGGCGCCGGCGGCTCGACCCGCCAGCGCACGCACGAGACCGTCGCGCGCCTGAAGAAGGAAACCGGTGTCGATGCCGCGGCTCACCTCACCTGTGTCGGCGCAACGCGAGGCGAGATCGACGAGGTCGCGCGCGCCTATTGGGATGCCGGCATTCGCCACATCGTGGCGCTCCGCGGTGACCCGCCCGGCGGCATCGGCGGCAAGTACAGCGCCCATCCCGGCGGCTATGCCAATGCCGCCGAGCTGGTGGCCGGTCTGAAGAGGATCGGCCCCTTCCAGATCAGCGTCGGCTGCTATCCGGAGAAGCATCCCGATTCGCCGGACATGCGGGCCGACCTCGACAATCTCAAGCGCAAGGTCGATGCCGGCGCCGACCGCTGCATCACGCAGTTCTTCTTCGAGGTCGACGACTTCCTGCGCTTCCGCGACCAGGCTGCCGCGGCGAACGTCAACGTGCCGATCGTGCCCGGCATCATGCCGGTCTCGAACTTCCAGGGCATCGTCAGGATGGCCGGCCCGTGCGGTTCGAAAGTGCCGGCATGGTTCGCCAATCTGTTCGAGGGCCTCGACAATGATGTCGAAACCCGCCGCATGATCGCCGCCACCGTGGCGGGTGATCTTTGCCGGCGCCTGCGCGATGAAGGCGTGGACCAGTTCCATTTCTACACGCTGAACCGCGCCGATCTCACCTTTGCGATCTGCCATTTGCTGGGAGTACGTCCGCAATGAGCCGCGCCGAGAAAGCCCAACTGCTGCGCGAGATCGGCAGCGAACGCATCCTGGTCAAGGACGGGCCCTACGGCTCGATGATCCAGACCTACCGCCTCGGCGAGGACGGTTTCCGCGGCGGGCGTTCGTTCACGCACGACCAGAAGGGCAACAACGACCTTCTGAACCTGACGCGTCCCGACGTCGTGGGCGAGATCTGCAACGCCTATATCGACGCCGGCGCGGACATCCTGGCGACCAACACCTTCAACGCCAACGCCATCAGCTTGAGCGACTACGGCATCGCCGACATGGCGCGCGAGGTGAACCTGTCGGCGGCCAAGCTCACCCGCGCCTGCGCCGATGCGGCGACCGCCAAGAATAGCGGCAAGCCGCGTTTCGTCGTGGGCGCACTCGGCCCCACCAACAAGACGCTGTCGGTGTCGCCCAACGTCAACGATCCGGGCTATCGCGCCGTCACCTTCGACGAGGTGAAGGGCATCTACCGCGAACAGATCGACGGCCTGCTTGACGGCGGCGTCGACTTCATCCTGATCGAGACGGTGTTCGACACGCTGAACGCCAAGGCCGCTCTCGTCGCCGCCGACGAGGCCGCCGAAGCGCGCGGCGAGGAACTGCCGGTGATGGTGTCGATGACCCTCACCGACCTCGCCGGCCGCAACCTGTCTGGCCAGACCGTCGAGGCGTTCTGGCACTCGGTGCGGCACGCCAGGCCGCTGACCATGGGCTTGAACTGCAGCTTCGGCGCGACGGAGCTGCATCCCTACGTGAACGCGCTCAACCCGCAGGTCGAGGGCATGCTGTGCGTCTATCCCAACGCCGGCCTGCCCAACGAACTCGGCGCCTACGACGAGCCGCCGGAGATGACGGCCAAGCTGGTCAAGGGCTGGGCCGAGAACGGCTGGCTGAACGTGGTCGGCGGGTGCTGCGGCACGACGCCGGCGCACATCAAGGCGATCGCCGAGGCGGTCAGGGACGTGAAGCCGCGCCAGTGGCATGCCCTGCCCCCGGCGCTGCGTCTTTCCGGCATGGAGGCGGCGAGTTTCTTCTGATGTCTGACGAGTCCAACAACAGCGTACCGCGCGCCACCTTCATCAATATCGGTGAGCGCACCAATGTCACCGGGTCTGCCCGCTTCAAGAAGCTGATCCTAGAAGGCGACTATACGTCCGCGATCGAGGTCGCGCGCCAGCAGGTCGAAAGCGGCGCCCAGATCATCGACGTCAACATGGACGAGGGCCTTCTCGATGCCGAGAAGGCGATGGACACGTTCCTGAAGCTGATCGCGTCGGAGCCCGACATCGCCCGCGTGCCGATCATGATCGACAGCTCCAAGTGGAGCGTGATCGAGGCCGGCCTTAAGTGCGTCGCCGGCAAGCCGATCGTGAACTCGATCTCGATGAAGGAGGGAATCGAGCCCTTCATCGAGCATGCCCGCAAGGTGCGCCGCTACGGCGCCGCGGTCGTGGTCATGGCGTTCGACGAAAAGGGCCAGGCCGATACCAAGCAGCGCAAGGTCGAGATCTGCGAGCGCGCCTACGACATCCTGGTGAACAAGGTCGGGTTTCCGGCCGAGGACATCATCTTCGATCCCAACATCTTCGCGGTGGCGACCGGTATCGAGGAGCACAACAACTACGGCGTCGATTTCATCGAGGCGACGCGCGAGATCAAGCAGCGTTGCCCGCACGCCAAGATCTCGGGCGGCGTCAGCAACCTCTCCTTCGCCTTCCGCGGCAACGAGCCGGTGCGCAAGGCCATGCACTCGGTATTCCTGTATCACGCCATCCAGGCCGGCATGGACATGGGCATCGTCAATGCCGGCCAGCTCGAGGTCTACGACCAGATCCCGCAGGAGCTGCGGGACGCCTGCGAGGACGTCATCCTGAACCGACGGGCGGATTCGACCGAGCGGCTGCTCGAGTTGGCGCCCAAGTACAAGGGCACCGGCGAGGCGGTCGAGACCCAGGATGCCGAATGGCGCAGCTGGCCGGTCGAGAAGCGGCTGGAGCACGCGCTGGTCAAGGGCGTCGACCAGTTCGTCGTCGAGGACACCGAGGAGGCGCGCCGGCAGATCGCGCGGCCGATCGAGGTCATCGAGGGTCCGTTGATGGCCGGCATGAACGTGGTCGGTGATCTCTTCGGTTCGGGCAAGATGTTCCTGCCGCAGGTGGTGAAGAGCGCCCGCGTCATGAAGAAGGCGGTGGCGCACCTGCTGCCCTACATCGAGGCCGAGAAGACATCGACGTCGCGGTCGAAAGGCAAGATCGTCATGGCGACGGTCAAGGGCGACGTCCACGACATCGGCAAGAACATCGTGGGCGTGGTCCTGCAGTGCAACAACTTCGAGGTCATCGACCTTGGCGTCATGGTGCCGTTCCAGGAAATCCTGAAGTCGGCCAACGACAACGGCGCCGACATGATCGGCCTCTCCGGGCTGATCACGCCGTCACTCGACGAGATGGTGACGGTGGCTGAGGAGATGACGCGCCAGGGCTTCAAGGTGCCCCTGCTGATCGGCGGAGCCACGACCTCCAAGGTCCATACCGCGCTCAGGATCGCGCCGCGCTACGAAGGCACGACGGTGCACGTGCTCGATGCCTCGCGCGCCGTCGGCGTCTGCACGGCGCTGACGTCGGAGTCGGGCAGCCAGGCGCGCGAGTTCGCAGCCAAGGTCGCCGCCGAATACGAAGCCATCCGTGTCGAGCGCGGCGACGGCAAGAAGGAAAAGGTCGTGCCACTGGAATTGGCGCGCGCCAACGCCTATCCCATCGACTGGTCGGCCTACACGCCGCCCAAGCCCGCGGTGACGGGCACACGCATCTTCGCCGAATATCCGCTGCACGAACTGATCGAGCGCATCGACTGGACGCCCTTCTTCCGGGCCTGGGAGCTTGCCGGCAACTACCCCTCAATTCTCGACGACAAGGTGGTCGGCGAAAGCGCGCGCAAGCTCTACAGCGATGCGCGCAAGATGCTGGAGCACATCGTGCGCGAGAAGTGGCTGACCGCGAAGGGCGTGGTGAGCTTCTGGCCGTGCCGGCGCGACGGCGACGACGTCGTGATCTACGAGGACGAGACACGCACCAAGGAGACCTCGCGGCTCTACTTCCTGCGCCAGCAGGTCGAGAAGCGCTCGGGCCGCGCCAACATGTGCCTGGCCGACTTCATCTCGCCGGAGGCCGACTGGATCGGCGGCTTTGCCGTCACCGCGGGCCATGGCATCGAGGAGCACCTGGCGCGCTTCAAGGCCGACCACGACGACTATTCGGACATCCTCTTGAAGGCGCTCGCCGACCGCCTGGCCGAGGCTTTCGCCGAGCGCCTGCACGAGCGCGTGCGCAAGACGCTGTGGGGCTACGCACCCGACGAGGCGCTCAGCAACGACGAGCTCGTTCGCGAGAAATATCGCGGCATCCGGCCGGCGCCGGGCTATCCCGCCTGCCCCGACCACAGCCAGAAGCCCGAACTGTTCCGGCTGCTCAATGCCGGCCAGAACGCCAGCATGACCTTGACCGAGAGCTTTGCCATGCTGCCGACGGCGGCGGTGTCGGGCTACTACTTCGCCCATCCCGAGGCGGCGTATTTCGGCGTCGCCCGCATCGGCCGCGACCAGGTCGAGGACTATGCCAGGCGGCGCGGCTGCACGATCGAACAGGCGGAGAAGTGGCTGAGGCCGAACATCGGATATTAGCGGAGCGCGGACCTCGAGGTAGGCTCCTGCCCGTGAAGCGGATCTTGAGGTCCGCGCTCCGATGATCGGCTACGCCCTCGTGCTCGCCGTCGGCTTCGTCGCCGGCACGGTGAGCGGCATCGTCGGCACCGGCGCCACGGTCATCCTGCTGCCGGTGCTGGTGATCGTCTTCGGTCCGCGCGAGGCCGTGCCGATCATGGCGATCGTCGCCCTGATGTCGAACTTCGCCAAGATCACCTCGTGGTGGCGCGAAATCGACTGGCGCGCCGTCGGAGCCTATGCGATGGGCGGCATCCCGGCGGCGGCGCTCGGCGCGCGCACCCTGCTCGCGCTGCCGGAAAACACGGTCGAGGTGGCGCTGGGCCTCTTCTTCCTCGCCATGGTCCCGGGCCGCCGCTGGCTCGCGTCGCGCAACATGACGATCGGCTTCGGCGGGCTGATGATCGCCGGCGCCGTCATCGGCTTCCTGACCGGCATCGTCGTCTCCACCGGTCCGCTCAGCGTGCCGACCTTCGCCGCCTACGGCCTGGTCAGGGGTGCCTTCATCGCCACCGAAGCGGCCGGCTCGCTCGCGCTTTATATCAGCAAGGCCTTGACGTTCCAGCAGTTCGGCGCCCTGCCGACCGACATCGTCATCAAGGGCCTGATCTCGGGCTCCTCGGTGATGGCTGGCACCTACCTCGCCCGGCTCATCGTCGAGCGGCTGAGCGTGGCCGCCTTCCAGTACATGCTGGATATCGTGATGGTGATCTCGGGACTTGCACTTTTGTGGCAGGCCCTGCGCTGACCGACCTGCCATACTGGCGCCCTCGCGGGGGAAGCCGGATGAACAAGATCGCCTTCGTATCGATTGCCGCAAGCCTCGGCCTGACGGCCGCCTAACCGGCGCGCTGACCTGCAACGTCACCGGCAGCACCGGCTATGTCTTCGGCTCGAGCCGCGATCTGAGCTGCGTGTATCTCACCAAGGAAGGCGCCTCGCAGGCCTACGACGGCAGGATCCGGCGCTTCGGCCTCGATCTCGGCACCACCAAGCCAGGCCACGTGATCTGGAAGGTCTACCAGCTCGGCGGCTTGATCGGGGACAGGACCATCGCCAACCCCAAGGTCATCGTCGGCAACTACGGCGGCGAGCAGGCCTCGGTGTCGGCCGGCGCAACGGCCGGCGGCAACTGGCTCTACGGCGGCAGCAACAACCAGATCGTCCTGCAGGCGACCCAGCTCCAGTCGTCGGGCGATGCCGGCTACAACCTCGCCTACGGCATTGCAGAGATTTCCCTCACCTTGAAGAACTGAACCCAGGTCTCGCTTGCGTTACCGGCCGCTGTGCCATACTCGGGCGGCGTAAGGAGATACGTTACCCATGAAGTCGATCGTCAAGGCCGCCGTCGCGGCAACCCTCGCCGCGACCGTCGGTGGCTGCAACATGAACCAGTCGTCGCCACAGCAGCTCAACACCACCAACGCCAATTCCCGCATCTACATCGGCTCGCTGAGCTGCAACGTGGGCGGCAGCACCGGCTACGTCCTGGCGTCGCGCAAGAGCCTCGACTGCGTCTTCCTCAACAAGGACGGCACGCACAGCGCCCACTATGTCGGCACCATCGACAAGGTCGGCATCGACATCGGCTATACCAAGGCCGTGCACACGATTTGGCGCGTCTACTCGCTGGGTTCCGACCGTGGTCCGTACAACCTCGGCGGCACCTATGTCGGCGAGCAGGGCACCGTGGCGGCGGGTCAGCAGGCCGGCGGCAACTGGATCTACGGCGGCCCCAACGCCGAGATCGGCATGCTGGCATCCGGCGTCGTCCGGGACGCGGGCTACAACCTCGCGACCGGCATCGCCGCCATGACGATCAAGCTGAAGCAGTAAGCTTCGATCACGTCGTCGCCGGCTGCAGGGCACAGCCGGCGACGGTGATGCGATGCATCAGGCGCCGCTCACCCTGGTAGTCGTTGGCGGCGTAGTGCCAGGTCGCGCGATTGTCCCACAAGGCGACCGAGCCCTCGCGCCAGCGGAAGCGGCAGGTGAATTCCGGCCGCGATGCGTGGCGATAGAGATATTCCAGCAACGGCCGGCTGTCCTCGGCCGACCAGCCGTCGAATCGCAGCGTGAAGGCCGGGTTGACATAGAGCGACTTGCGGCCGCTCAGGGGATGGCGGATCACCGCCGGGTGCACGACGTCATCGCCCACCAGATGCTGGTTGCCGTAGCGGCTGGCGCCTTCGGAATTGGCCGCATTGACGCCTTTGACGCCGAAGATGTGCGCCGAGCCGTGCACGGCCTTCAGGCCTTCCAAGGTGTGCTGCAGCCCCGGGGACAACGTCTCGAACGCACGGTACATGTTGGCGAACAGCGTGTCGCCGCCCTCCTCCGGCAGCTCGCGCGCCAGCAGGATCGAACCCATGGCCGGCTCCGCATCGTAGCTGTGGTCGGTGTGCCAGCCGCCGCCGATGTTGGTCTTCTGCTCGGGCTCCTTGCGCACTTCGGCGATCTCGGGATAGCCCTCGACCGCCTTGAAGAAGCGGTTGACGTCGATCGGCGCCCAGCGGCGCGCGAAGGCGAGGTGCTGTTCCGGCGTGAGCACCTGGTCACGGAAGAAGATGACGCCATGCTCGGTGAAGGCTGCCTGCACCTCGTCCCACTGGCGATTGCTCATCGACTTGAGGTCGACGCCCAGCACCTCGGCGCCGCAGCCGCCGGTGAGCTTGCGCACCTGCACCGTTTCGTATGCCATGGCCTTACCTCCGCGAAGGAGATTACCGGGTCTGCACGCCGAGGAGCAACAGCACGGCCGACAGCGTGAAGACGCTCGCCCCCGTCGAGATGACGACCGCGTTGGTCGCGAGCCCGACGCCCGTCCGGTAGAGCTGGGCCACCAGGTAGACGTTGGCGCCGGCCGGCAGCGCGGCGTTCAAGGTAGCAACGGTGAGCCACAGCGGATCGAGCGTGAAGACGTATCGGCCGACCGCCCACACCATCAGCGGCATGACGACGAGTTTCACCATGGTTGCGACGGCGGCAGGCTGCCAGTGCTCCTTCAGCCCGACATGGGCGAGCGACGCGCCGGCCATGATCAGGCCGCACGGCGGTGCCGCCAGCGCCAGGGCCTGCAGGACCTTGTCGATCACGACCGGCATGCCGAGGCCCGGGACCAGCGACGTCAGCTCGGCCCAGGCGAGGCCGGCGAAGATCGACGGGATCACCGGATGCTTCATCATCATCAGCGCCGCACCGCCCAGCTTGGCGAGCAGCCGCCCACCGCCGCCGCCCGAGCCGATCTCCAGCAGGAACGAGCAGAGCGTCAGCATGATCAGCGAGTTGACGCTGATGATCATCAGCAGCGGCACCAGGCCCGCCTCGCCGAAGGCATAGGTGATGAAGGGGATGCCGATACCGACGCCGTTGGAGAAGGTGCCGGAAAGGGCGAACACCGCCTGGTCGCCGAGCTTCATGCCGAGAGCGCGGCCGAGGGGCATCAGCAGGAGGTAGAGCAACAGGCCGGTGCCGAAGAACACGACGATGATGTCGAGCTCGAGCGCCTCGAGCCGCACCTTGGCCATCGACCGGAAAAGCAGCGCCGGGAACAGCGAATAGAAGGCGACCTGGGTCAGCCCGCGCAAGCCTTCGGTCGAGAGCAGGGTGCGCCCCAGCACCCAGCCGACCGCAACCGTGCCGAACACCGGCACGATGATATCGATGATGGCGCTCATGTCTTCTGGACCGCGCGCGTCTCGCGCCCCTCATGCTGTCTCTATTACAAATATG
>JAEZIF010000319.1 GCA_023416135.1 Pseudomonadota bacterium | reverse complement strand
GAGCGAGGACCTGCGGCCCCTGCTCAGCGCCTGGTTCGACGTCGGCTTCCTCGACCTGGTGCGCATCGACTGGAAGGCCTCGGCGGCGCTGCTCGAGAAGCTCGTCGACTACGAGGCCGTGCACGCCATCCGGTCGTGGCGCGACCTCAAGAACCGCCTGGATTCGGATCGTCGCTGCTTTGCCTTCTTCCATCCGCGCATGCCGGACGAGCCGCTGATCTTCGTCGAGGTGGCGCTGGTCAACGGCATGGCGGGCAACGTGCAGCGCCTGCTCGACGCGCGCGCCGAGACCAGCGATCCCAAGCATGCCAACGCGGCGATCTTCTACTCGATCTCCAACTGCCAGCAGGGCCTGGCCGGCATCAGCTTCGGCAACTTCCTGATCAAGCGCGTGGCCGAGCAGCTCGCGCGCGACCTGCCCAACATCAAGGACTTCGCCACGCTTTCGCCGATCCCCGGCCTGCGCCAGCACGTCGACGGCCGCCTGAAGAGCGAGGGCGACGACGCGCTGACGCCATCGGAGATCGCCTCGCTGGTTCCGGTGACCAACCAGGCCGCCGGCGCCGCCGCCGTGCGCCAGCTGCTCGACCGGCCGACCTGGTGGGAGGTGCCGGCGATCGACAAGGCTCTCCGCCCCATCCTGTCGAGGCTCGCCGCGCGCTATCTCACGACGACCGACGAGAGAGGCCGCGCGCTCGATCGCGTGGCGCATTTCCATCTCGGCAACGGCGCGGTGGTCGAGCGGTTGAACTGGCTCGCCGACACCAGCGCCAACGGGCTGAAGCAGTCCTACGCCATGATGGTGAACTACCGTTACAAGTTGGGCGACGTCGACGCCAACCATGAGGCCTACGCCACCGGCAAGATCGTCGCCAGTCGTGAGGTGCGGGCGCTGGCGAGGGACTGACGGCGGAATTTCCGCCTTCCCCGCTTTTCCGCCGGTCCCTGCGTGGCGGTTTGGACCGGGCCTGCCCACTATCCGTGGGGCTACCTTCGGAATATCGATAGTTAAGATAATTAAGATGTTGGGATCGTCGTCGCGGCGACAAAGCCCCGCCGGCGGCGCGTCACTCCCATGACGCGCCATTGGAGTGGCGCGCCCCAGCCCACCTGGTCTCGGATCAAACGATGCAAAGAACGGGAACGCGAGTAATATGGCGCAACGAACGATAATATAACTAAAGTTGAATTAAGTCAATAACTTCAGTTGAAACCAGCCCGTTTCGTTTTCGCGAGTTTTTCGTCCGTAGATCGCCACTCGTGGCGGGTCCGACCGGCGATCGCGTCAGTGGTTGTGCCGACGGTCCCGGGTGCCAGCAACTGCTTTCAGCCCCTAGAGAGAATCGCCCTCGCGTCGCGCCTTGGCGATACGTTCGGTGGCGCCCTCCTCGTTCATGGCGCCGATGCCCTGGCCGGCCTTGGTTCGCACCCACCAGCCGGCCAGGAGCACGAAGGCACCCATCCCCGACAGCGCGAGCGCGAACGAGCTCGGGCCCGGCTCGAGATAGGCCACGGCGGGATTGCCGGGGTCGTAGGCGATCTTGGCCTCCGAGCCGATGGGATGGCGCTCCCTCATCTTCGCGGCGCCGGCGGAGTTCTGCATTCCGAAGTCGTAGGGCTCGACGCCGCCGGCCACGTAGTCGCGATCGCCGACGCGGTACTGATAGAGCACATGGAAGCTGTTCCAGCCGTCCTCGATCGAGCGGCCGTCAAGGCCGCGGCTGATGCTGGTCTGGCGCAGCAGCTCGGCGCTGGTGATGGCCGCGGTCGTGCGCGGCCATTTCAGCGTCAGCGCGCCCATCACGACGCCGTAGCCGCCCAGCGCGAAGATCAGCAAGCCGAGCACCATGAGATTGCGGCCGAACGCCATGCCGCCGCGATTGGGGGCGGCGTTCTTCTTTCGCCCGCGCGCCACGGGCGCCTACTTGTTCAGGTACTCGAGCTTGAGGCCCGGCCGCGGCCATTCGAAGCTCACCAGCTTGCCGGTGAGCGAGAGCGTGGCGAAGGCCGTGCGCAGGTCCCTGCCGCCGAAGCAGACGTTGGTGACCATCGGGTCGGGCAGCTTGTACTGCGTCACCGACTTGCCGTCGGGCGAGATGTCGGAGACCGCGCCGGTGATCAGCGTGGCGACGCAGATGTGGCCCGCCGAATCGACGGCCAGCGAATCGAACATCTGATAGCCGCCGAGCCCCGCGACCACGCGGCCCTTCTCGCCGCGGAACGGCCCGTTGGCCGACTTGATCTCGCCCGGCGACGAAAGCTCGAACGACCAGCAGCGCGCCGTCGGCGTCTCGACGACGTAGAGCGTCTTTCCGTCCGGCGAGAGGCCGCAGCCGTTGGGCCGCTCCAGCGGGAAGATCTTCTCCTCGATCTTCGAGCCGTCGGCCTTGGCATAGTAGACGGCGCCGCGATCGGTCTCGCGATCGCGCGTCTTGCCGAGGTCGGTGAACCAGAAGCCGCCGGCATCGTCGAACACCAGGTCGTTGGGCCCGTTCAGCTTGCGGCCGTCGCACGAGTCGTAAAGCGTCTCGAACTTGCCGGTCTCCGGGTCGACCACCTGGATCGAGCCGCCCTTGTAGTCGGCCGGCGCGGTGCCCGGAAACATGCGGCCATCCGGCCGCTCGATCCAGTTGAAGCCGCCGTTGTTGGTCACGTAGATCCGGCCCTTGGGTCCCATGGCCGCGCCGTTGGGACCGCCGCCCAGCTTGGCAATCAGGTGCTGCTTGCCGTCGGGCATGACCCGGGTCAGCGTCTGGCGCGCGATCTCGACCAGGATCACGGAACCGTCGGGCATGGCGACGGGCCCCTCCGGAAACTTCAGGCCCGAAGCGATTTCCTTGTGCGGCGTCGTCATGCTTCCCCCTACTACTACTTGCCCTTGAACTGAGGCTTGCGCTTGGCGAGAAAGGCCGTGACGCCCTCCTTGAAATCCTCGCTGCGGCCGAGCTCGCGCTGGAAGTCGCGCTCGAGGTCGAGCTGCTGGCTGAGCGGATTGCCCGAGGCGCGGTTCATCGCCTCCTTGATGCGCGCGAGCGACAAGGTCGGACCGTCGGCCAGCCCACGCGCCACCTCGGTCGCGCTCTTCATCAGCTCGCCGTCCTCGACGACATCCCAGATCAGGCCCCACTCCTTGGCCTGCTCGGCGCTGATCTTGGGCGCCAGCATGGCGAGCGCGCGGGCGCGCTGCTCGCCGACCAGGCGCGGCAGGAACCAGGTGCTGCCGCCGTCGGGCAGAAGGCCGATGCGCGCGAAGGCCTGCAGGAAGCTCGCCGACCTGGCAGCGATCGCGATGTCGGCGGCGAGCGCGAAGCTCATGCCGACGCCGGCCGCCGGGCCGTTCACCGCCGCCACGATCGGCTTGGGCACCGAGCGCATCAGCCGGATCACGGGATTGAAGAACTTGTCGAGTGCCGAGCCCGAATCGCCGCCCTCCTTGCCGCGATCGGGATCGCTCAGGTCGGCCCCGGCGCAGAAGCCACGACCCGCGCCGGTCAGCAGCACGGCCCGCACCGAGCCGTCGGCGGCGAGCTTCTCCCAGCAATCCTTCAGCTCGGCGATCATCTTGCGCGACACGGCGTTCAGCTTGTCGGGCGCGTTGAGCGTCAGCGTGGCGAGGCCCTCGTCGTGGGCGACGGTGATGGTGTTGTAGCTCATGGTCTTCATCGTCCTGCAAATTCGGCCGGTCGCTTGGCGAGGAAGGCGGTCACGCCCTCGCGGAAGTCGGCGCTGCGGCCGAGCTCGCGCTGACTGTCGCGCTCGAGGTCGAGCTGCTGGTCGAGCGTATTGGTGGCGGCCGCGTTGATCGCCTTCTTGATCGCGGCATAGGAAAGCGTCGGGCCGGCGGCGAGCCGGCGCGCGAGCCTGGTCGCCTCGGCCATCAGCGCAGCGTCGTCGACCGTCTGCCAGATCATGCCCATGCGCTCGGCCTCCTCTGCCGGCACCGACTTGCCCAGCATGGCAAGGCCGCGCGCACGGGCGTCGCCCACGGTGCGCGGCAGGAAATACGTGCCGCCGAGATCGGGCATCAGCGAGATGCGCACGAAGGCCTGGTCGAAGCGCGCCGAACGCGCGGCCAGAACGATGTCGCAGGCGAGCGCGAAGTTGGCACCGCCGCCCGCCGCCACGCCGTTGATCGCACCGACGATCGGCTTGGGCAGCTCGCGCATGGCGCGGATCATGGGATTGAAGATGCGGTCCATGTTGGCGCCGAGGTCGGGCGGCACTTTGGCCGTCGAATCGACCGTCCCACCGCCCGCCAGGTCGGCGCCGGCACAGAAGCCTCGGCCGATGCCGGTCAGCAGCACGCAGCGGATGCCGGCATCGTCGCGGGCGCGCGCCAGCTCGTGGTTCATGGACTCGATCAGCGCGTTGCTCATGGCGTTGAGCCGCTGCGGCCGGTTGAGCATCAGGGTCAAGACACCGCCTTCGAGGGCGGCAATGACGGGGGTTCGTTCCATGATCGGCAGCCTTACACGCCGGCCCCCCGTGTCGCCAATGGCCGCGCCATCCGGTCGCGTCGCATCGCGGCACGTGGTGGCCTATCCCCTGCGCGATGGCCACGATCCTGATCCTGGTCGGCACCGAATCGGGCAATGCCCAGATGGTGGCCGATGCGCTGAAGCCGGTGCTCGATGCAGCGGGGCATGCCGTCGACGTCACCGACAAGGCGGCGACGACGGCCGATCTCGTGGCGCACGACGTCTTGCTGGTGGTCTGCGCGACCCACGGTTCGGGCGACATCCCGACCAACATCCTGCCGCTCGCCGAGACCCTGGAGCGCGAGCGGCCCGACCTGTCGGGCCATCGCTACGGCGTCATCGCGCTCGGCGACATGACTTACCAGGATACGTTTTGCGGCGGCGGCAAGAAGCTCGACAAGGTGCTCGGGCTCTGCGGCGCGCTTAAGCTCGGCGACCGCCTGGAGGTCGATGCCTCGAGCCAGCCCCTGCCGGACGAGGAGGCGCTGGGCTGGGTCGAAGGCTGGAAGGTCCTGGTCTAGCAAGCCCGTCACTCCGGCAGGGTGAAGATCTCGACCGGCGCGGGAACGCCGCGCAGCCGGTGCTTGCCGAGCGACTTCATCGGCACCATGCAGACATCGTTGAACTCGGCAGATGCGCAGACCTTCACGCCCAACGCCTTGGTCATGCCTTCAAGGCGCGACGCGCGATTGACGGCCGGGCCGATGACGGTGAAGTCGAGCCGGTCCTCGGTGCCGACATTGCCGAACGTCACGTCGCCGACATGCAGGCCGATGCCGAAGCGCACCGGCTCGCGGCCGCCCGTGGCGCGCGCCTCGTTGGCCGCCTCGATGTCGCCGATCAGCCGCCGCGCGGCGGCCAGTGCCTGGCCCGTCACCATGGGGAGGAACAGCGCATCCTCCGCCGGGAAGTAGGCCATGACGCCATCGCCGATGAACTTCAGGATCTCCCCGCCATGCGCCTTGAGCGCATCGCCGACGAGCTGCAGGTAGTTGTTCAACAACTCCAGCACCTCGGCCGCCGGCAACCGCTCGTTCATGCCGGTGAAGTCGCGCAGGTCGGAGAACCACAGCACGGCGCGGATCTCCTCGCCCTCGCCGCGGCGGATGGCGCCGTTCAGCACGCGCTGGCCGACCTCCGGGCCGAGATAGGTGTTGGCCACGGTCTCGGCAACGGAGCGCTCGATGTGCATCTCGGTCACCGCGCCCATCATGTCGACCAGCCGCGTCAGGTCGGCGACGTCCTCGTCGGAGAAGCCCAGGCGATAGTTGGTGGCGAAGGTGACCACGGGCAGCGGACCCTCGCGGCGGATATGCATGGGCATTGCCACGTAGTCGACGCCGCCGTCGGCCTTGAGTTCGTGCAGCAGGACATGGTCGCGCTCGCCGAGGTTGCTGAGCCGATGGCGCACCAGCCGCCCTTGCTCGCGCGCCGCCTGGATGGGGCTGCCGATATAGGCCGGCGTGAACTGGATGCCCCAGGCGCGAGCGATCTCCTGCACCTTCTCGCCGCGCCGCCACATATAGCCCATGGCCTGAAGCTGCGGATGGATGAGCTGCAGGCCGATATAGGTGCGCCAGATCGGGATTCCGGTGCTGAGCACCCTATTCATCAGTTGCTCGACGAAGTCGGCCGGACGCGCAATCAGCCGCCCGTCATGCGCCAGCCACTCGATGACCGGCGCCAGACGGTCGCCCGTCGAGACGCCCGCGTTCAGGGGCCCACCACCGCCGCCACCTCCTCGGTCGAGGTCCGATAGACCTTGTTGGTCGAGAGGTCGGCGATCTTCTCGATGTTGTCGGCCACGTCCTCCACCGTAGGCGCCCGGCCAGTGATGCGGACGCCCGGCGCCTCGCGATATTCGATGCGAGCGAAGTTGCCAGCGCCCGCACTCCAGATCTCGCCGGTGCGCTGACACTGCTCGCTGCAGAGATAGGCCACCATGGGAGAGACGAACGACGGATCGAGCTTGGACAGCATCTCCGGCGTCATCAGGCTCTCGGTCATGCGCGTGCCGGCGACCGGCGCCAGCGCGTTGACCAGGATATTGTACTTCTGACCCTCGAGCCGCAGCGCATTCATGAAGCCCACGACGGCGAGCTTGGCGCCGCCATAGTTGGACTGGCCGAAATTGCCGTAGATGCCCGAGTTCGACGAGGTGACGACGACGCGGCCATAGGCCTTGGCGCGCATGATCGGCCAGGCGGCATGGGTTACGTAGGCGGTACCGAGGAAGTGGACCTTCACCACGAAGTCGAAGTCCTCGATCGTCATGTTGTGAAAGGTCTTGTCGCGCAGCACGCCCGCATTGTTGACGACGATGTCGACCGTCCCGAAGGAATCGACCGCGGTCTTGACGATGTTGGCGGCCCCCTTGGGGTCGGCGACCGAATCGTAGTTCGGCACGGCCTGGCCGCCCGCCTTCTTGATCTCCGCCACGACCTTGTCCGCGGCGGCGTGGTCGCCGCCGCCACTGCTCA
>JAEZIF010000308.1 GCA_023416135.1 Pseudomonadota bacterium | reverse complement strand
CACCGAGGACCCGTGGGCCTACGGTTCACCCTATGAGCAGCTGAAGTATCGCCGCACGCTCGACCTGTTGCCGGACAAGCCGATCGGCACGGCGATGGAACTCGCCTGCTCGGAAGGCCGGTTCACCGAGCTGCTGGCGCCGCGCGTCGGCCATCTCATAGCCGCCGACATTTCCGAGACGGCATTGCAGCGCGCCCGTCGGCGCTGCAGCACCCATGGCAACGTCGCGTGGCGCCGCCTCGACCTGTTCGACGATCCGCTGCCCGGAGGTCTCGACCTCGTCGTCTGTTCAGAAGTCCTTTACGACCTCGCCGATCGCGCGGCGCTCGCCCGTGTCGTCCACCGTCTGGCGGCGTCGCTGGCGCCGGGCGGTCATCTCCTCTGCGCCCATGCCTTCGTGCTCAAGGACGATCCAGCGCGCACCGCCTACGACTGGGAGGCGGCCTTCGGCGCGAAGGCGATCGCCGAGACCTTGTCGGCCATGCCCGGCCTCGCTCTCGAGCGCTCGTTGCAGAACGAGCTCTATCGCGTCGACCGGTTCCGCCGCCTCGCCGCGGACGAAGTCGCATCGGCGCCGCACATCGAGCAGACCGAGCTCGGCCCCTTGCCCGAATCCGACTTTGCACGTCATGTCGTGTGGGGTGGCGCGGTGGCGCGACGCGCCGACGTCGGCCGTCGCGAACGCACCGATCGTTTGCCCATCCTGCTTTATCATCGCATCGCAGAGGTCGGACCCGCCGGCCTCGCGCGCTATCGCCAGCCGCCGACGGCCTTCGCCGAGCAGATGCGCTGGCTGCGGCGCAACGGCTATCACGCGGTGACGTCGGACAACGTCGCCCGCCACCTCGCCGATGGCCGGCCGTTCGCGGGACGGCCGGTGCTGATCAGCTTCGACGATGCCTATTGCGACTTCCACGACACGGCCTGGCCGATCCTGCGCGCTAACGACTTCACGGCAGAAATCTTTGTGGTCACCGACAAGATCGGCGGCCATGCCGACTGGGACCTTGCTTACGGACCGCCCGCACCGCTGATGGACTGGTCGCAAATCCAGGCGCTGGCGGCAGCCGGCGTGCGCTTCGGCAGCCACATGGCAAGCCACAGCCACATGGCCGACCTATCGAGCCGCGAGATCGTCCTCGAGGCGGCACGCTCGCGCGCCGCACTGGAACGGGCACTCGGCGCGGCGTGCCAGTCAATTGCCGCACCGTTCGGCGAGGGCGACGAGCGCTTCGTGCGGATCGCGCGCCACTGCGGCTATGCCAGCGGATTGACCACGGATCCCGGCCATGCCGCCCTCGGCCACGATCCGCTGCGCCTGCCGCGCATCGAGGTGGTCGGCGGTTGGTCGATCGAGGCCTTCGTCGAGGCCGTGCGAGGCGCTTGACCGGGCGACAGGCCGCGCGAGCGGCGAGATGGCCCATCGCGCCCGGCCCGCATCGTGCTACAGGATGGCCAGGAGCGAGGGGGATCACGCATCATGACGGCCAAGTCGGCGCCGGCTCGACCCGATTTCGAGCGGATTGCGCTTTTGTTGCAGGGCGGCGGCGCGCTGGGCTCCTACCAGGCCGGGGTCTACCACGCGATGGCCGAGGCCGACCTGCATCCCGACTGCGTGGCCGGCATCTCGATCGGCGCGATCAACTCGGCGATCATCGCCGGCAATCCGCCGGAGCAACGCGTGGAGAAGCTGCGCCGGTTCTGGGAGACCGTGAGTGCCTCGCCGCTCGGCATCCCGGAAATCGCCTCGCTGAAGCTCACCAACGACTTCCAGCATACGATGGTCAACCAGTGGCGGGCGTTCGGCATCCTGATGTGGGGTGCGCCCGGCTTCTTCCAGCCGCGCGTCCCGCCCCCGATCTTCACGCCGGCGGCCGCGCCCGACAGGCTGGGCTTCTACGACACCGGGCCGCTCAAGACCCTGCTGGAGAGCCTGGTCGACTTCGATCGCATCAACGCCCGCGAGACCCGCTTCAGCGTCGGCGCGGTCAACGTCAAGACCGGCAACTTCGTCTACTTCGAGAATCAGACCCACAAGATCATCCCCGAGCACATCATGGCGAGCGGCGCCCTGCCGCCGGGCTTCCCCGCCATCGAGATCGACGGCGATTACTACTGGGATGGTGGCATCGTCACCAACACGCCGCTGCAATGGGTGCTCGACAGCCGGCCGCGCCAGGACACGCTCGCTTTCCAGGTCGATCTGTGGAGCGCGCGCGGCGAGCTGCCGCGCGATATGATCGAGGTCGATGTCCGCCAGAAGGACATCCGCTATTCGAGCCGCACGCGCAAAGGCACCGACGAGTTCCGTCGCATGCAGTCGATGCGCCGCGCTGCCGCCAAGCTCCTGGACGGGATGCATCCGGAGCTTCGCCAGACGGCGGAAGCCGAAATGCTCGCGCAGGAAGCCGACAGCAAGGTCTACAACATCGTCCACCTGATCTATCACGCCCGCCGCTACGAAGGCTCGTCGAAGGACTACGAGTTCTCCCGCCGCACGATGGAGGAGCACTGGGCGAGCGGCTACGGCGACATGGAGCGCACGCTCCGTCATCCGGAAGTCCTGCAGCGGCCGCAGAGCGCCGACGGCGTGTTCACCTTCGATCTCAAGACACAGGGCCGAAAGTAGGAGCTGACGAACATGAAACTGGCCGACGTCCGCAAGAACGCCTTCGCGATGCCGCTCAACAACCCCGCCTACCCGCGCGGGCCGTACCGCTTCTACAATCGCGAGTTCGTCGTCATCAGCTATCGCACGGACCCCGAGATCCTGCGCGCCGTCGTGCCCGAGCCGCTCGAGGTGGTGGGCGACACGGTGAACTACGAGTTCATCCGCATGCCCGATTCGACGGGCTTCGGCGACTATACCGAGACCGGCCAGGTCATCCCGGTGCGCTTCAAGGACGCCAAGGGCGAGGTCCACGAAGGCGGCTACGTGCACGCCATGTATCTCGACGACAATTCACCGATCGCCGGCGGCCGCGAGATCTGGGGCTTCCCCAAGAAGCTCGCTTCGCCCAAGATCAGCCACGAGAACGAGACGCTGGTCTGCACCCTGCATTACGGCAGCGTCCTCTGCGTCAGCGCAACCATGGGCTACAAGCATCGCGAGATCGATCAGGCGCCGCTGCTCAAGAGCCTGGCCAAGCCCAACTTCATGATCAAGATCGTACCGCACGTCGACTGCACGCCGCGCGTCTGCGAGCTGGTGCGTTACTACGTCGAGGACGTGACTGTGAAGGGCGCGTGGGCCGGGCCTGCAGCGCTGCAGCTCTTCGATCACGCGCTCTGCGACGTCAATCGCCTGCCGGTGCGCCAGGTCGTGTCGGCCAGCCACTTCGTCACCGACCTGACACTGGGTCTCGGTGAAGTCGTGTTCGACTACCTTGCGAAGTAATCCCCGTCGTCAAAGGATCGTTCCATGTCCAACCTCAAAGGAAGAGTTGCCATCGTCACCGGCGCAGCGAGCGGCATCGGCAAGCAGATCGCGTTCAGGCTCGCCGCCGAAGGCGCCATCCCGGTGATCGCCGATCTCAACCTCGACGCCGCCGGCGCCACGGCCAAGGAGATTCAAACCAAGGGAGGCGACGCCTTCGCCGTCGCCATGAACGTCACCGACGAGTCCCAGGTCGAGAAGGGCGTCGCCGACACCGTGGCCAAGTACGGCAAGATCGACATTCTGGTGAGCAACGCCGGTATCCAGATCGTGAAGCCCCTGGTCGATTTTCCCTTTGCCGACTGGAAGAAGCTCCTGTCCATCCATCTCGATGGCGCCTTCCTCACCACCAAGGCCTGCCTCAAGCACATGTACGCCGCCAAGTACGGCCGCGTCGTCTACATGGGCTCCGTCCATTCCAAGGAGGCGTCCAAGCTCAAGGCGCCGTACGTCACCGCCAAGCATGGCCTGATCGGGCTCGCCAAGGTGCTGGCCAAGGAGGGCGCCGAGTACAATGTCGCGGCCAACGTCGTCTGCCCCGGTTTCGTGCGCACGCCGCTGGTCGACAAGCAGATTCCCGAGCAGGCCAAGGAGCTCAACATCAGCGAGACCGACGTCATCAAGCACGTCATGCTGAAGGACACAATCGACGGCCAGTTTACCACCACTGACGAAGTGGCTGATGCCGTTCTCTATTTTGCCGGAGCATCCAGTACCGCACTGAGCGGACAGTCGATGGTGGTCAGCCACGGTTGGTTCATGCAGTAGTCGCGCAGAGGGGCAGTGTGTTGCAAGGTTGCAACGCCACCCCCGGATACGGCGGAGGTTGGGCAACTAAGGCGGAAGGGGCCTCGTTGGGTGGGGGTTGTCGCACCCAAACGAGGGAACCCTCTGCATGTTCAAGAAGTCATTGCTGGCCGCTGCCGCAGCCCTGGTCCTGCCGGCCGCGGCGAACGCCCAAACAGGCACGAACTATCCGGGCTTCTATATCGGAGCCGAAGGCGGCCTGAACTGGCTGCTCAACAACAACAGCTACCAGATGGACACTGGCTGGGCCGCCGGCGGCAAGATCGGTTACGACTTCGTCGGTCCCCGCATCGAGGTGGAGGGCCTGTATCATTCGAACACGGGCAGCGGTAACGTGTTCTTCCCGGGTGGCGTTGCCAATGTGAGCGGCCGCGTCGACCAAGTCTCGGTGATGGCCAACCTGCTCTATGACTTCAACATCGGTGGACCCATCGTGCCGTTCATCGGCGCCGGCGCCGGTATCGCCTTCGTCGACTCAACCATCCAGGGCTGCAACCTGTGCAGCACCCAGTTCGCCTACCAGGGCATCATCGGCGTGGGCTGGAACATCACCGATGCGTTCCGCATCAACCTCGACGGCCGCTACTACGGCACCACCAATCCGGGGGCCTTCACCAACAACAACATCATGACCATGCTGAGCCTGACCTACAAGTTCGGCCAGCCCGAGATGGCGGCCCCGCCGCCGCCACCGCCGCCGGCCGTGGCGCCGCCGTCGTTCATGGTGTTCTTCGACTGGGACCGCTCGAACCTGAGCCAGCAGGCACTGGCCACGATCAGGCAGGCGGCCGATGCCTTCAAGCAGAAGGGCAACGCGCGCATCACGGCGACCGGCCACACCG
>JAEZIF010000092.1 GCA_023416135.1 Pseudomonadota bacterium | reverse complement strand
GCTGGCCTGTCGTGCCCGAGGTGTAGATCAGCAGCGCGGGGTCTTCGGCCAGCGTGTCGACCGTGGCGAAGCTGTCGGACGCCGCGCCGAGCAGGCGGTCCCAGTCGAGGAAGGCGCTGCCGTTGGCACCGGCGCCGATGGCGATGACCGTCTCGAGATGCGGCAGGCGATCGCGCACGGCCAGCACCTTGGGCAGCTGGCTCATGTCGGTGATCACGGCCGAGGCCTCGGCGTTGGCCAGGCGATACTCCAGCGCTTCCTCGCCGAACAGCGTGAACAGCGGCAGCGCCACGGCGCCCATGCGGTAGGCCGCGATGTGGCAGATCGTGAGCTCGGCGCCCTGGCTCAGGAACACGCCGACGCGGTCGCCCTTGCCGATGCCCCTGGCGCTGAGCGCATTGGCGAGCCGCGAGCTCGCCGCCAGGAGCTGGCCGAAGGTCCAGTTGCGCACGCCACCGTCGGCCGCCTCGACGACCAGGGCCAGCGCCTCGCGCGGATGGCGCTCGCAGACGGCGCGGCCCATGTTGAAGCGTTCGGGGCTGGGCCAGCGGAACTGGCGCATCGCATCTTCGTAGGGAAGGCCGCGCGGAATCATGTCAATGATTTACGCGGTTGATGACCCGCCCTGCCAGCAATTCCTGGGGCGTCGGCTCCCAGATCTCGTCGGGCGGCGTGGCGAAGACGCGGTCGACGAATTGCGGAGCGAGCTTGGCGATATAGAGCAGGAACCGTCGCAGGTCGCGGTTGGTCTCGAACAGATCGTTGTCGCTGAGGCCGGGAAAGCTGCCGCGATGAAAGCCGAGGCGACCGCCGGGCGAAATGCTGCGCTCGACGCCGCCCAGGAAAGCGATGGTGCAAGCCGAGGCGCATTCGTCGTCGACCCGGGTCGCGAGCTTGCGCGCGCGGAACATCTCGTAGAGATCGAAGCCGACGGAAAGACGTCCGCCGGGGCCGGCCAGCACGACCGTGCGAATGCCGGGGTTGTGGTCCAGCGCCCGGCGCACCAGCTCCTCGCCGCCCAGCCCGTACGATCCCTCGACATAGAGCGTGGTGCCGTCGCCGCCGACCCGCACGGCGAGCTGGTTCAGGTCCGCGTCGCCGGTATAGATGGTCCACATCTCCATCAGCGCCGGCATGGCGCGATCGACCATCAAGGTACCGACGGCGATTATCGCGGCGGCGGCAGCGCCGGACGTCGCGGCGAACGCCCAGCGTCCACCGGCGCGACGTGCCGCAACCGTCACCAGACCGATCTGATAAATCGCGAAGGCCGATGCCACGGCGCACAGCAGGGCGGGCACGACGATGTGCGAGAGCCTGACGTCGTCGCCGATGAACACTGCGGCCGAGACGCTGCCGAATCCGATGAGGAGCGCGACCGCCGCCCAGGTCCCGCGGAAGTACAGGGTCTGCGCCAGCGAGGCGATGCCGTCGCGCCACAGCGGCACGCCGTGATCGTCGAGGTAGTCGCCGATCCGCTGCAGCGGCCCGTTTGTGATGCGCCGGCGGCCGCCGGGGAAGCCGTGCCAGCGCAGCTCGCCGAGATGCATCGCCCGGGCCGCGAGCGCGGCATGGGCGAGCAGGATGCGGCTTTGCCGTTCGTCGCCGACGAGATGCTCGACACTGATATGGTCGCGCATCTGCCGGAGGTCGATGGCGGCAACCGGCTGGCCGGCCGCGCCGTCGATCACGAACACGGCGCGATCGTCCGCCTCGATGGGGATAATCGTGGGCGAAAGCGCAGCAATTGCAGCGGTATCGGCACTCGTGGCGCGGCGGGGGCGGGGTGTTCCCATGGGCTGACGCGCGGTATGCTGCGGTACTTTTTGCGGAGCGTCTAGGAATGTCCCCCGACGATCATGCCTTTGTACCGGTTGCCAATGTAACTCGTGCAGGGGCCAGGAATATTGAATCCGGCGTCACCATCGTGCCGTCGGTGTGCCCGCACGATTGCACCAGCACCTGCGCGCTCGACGTCGAGAGGCTCGACAGCAGGCGCATCGGGCGGGTGCGCGGCTCGATGCGCAACGACTACACCGCCGGGGTGATCTGCGAGAAGGTCGCGCGCTACGCCGAGCGCATCCATCATCCCGACCGGCTGATGAAGCCGCTGCGCCGGGTCGGGCCCAAGGGCTCGAAGCAGTTCGCCGAGATCTCGTGGAAGGACGCGCTCGACATCGTCGCCGAGCAGTTCATCGCCAAGGCGCGCCAGCACGGCAGCGAGACGGTGTGGCCCTACTACTATGCCGGCACGATGGGGCTGGTGCAGCGCGACGGCATCAACCGCCTGCGCAACGCGATGAAGTACTCGCGCTACTTCTCGACCATCTGCGTGACGCTCTCCGATACCGGCTGGATCGCCGGCGTCGGCGCCAAGCGCGGCGCCGACGTGCGCGAGGTCGACGAGCATTCCGACCTGGTCGTGATCTGGGGCGGCAACCCGGTGAACACCCAGGTCAACGTCATGACCCACGCCATGAAGGCCAGGAAGCGCGGGGCCAAACTGGTCGTGGTCGATCCCTATCGCACCGGCACGGCCGAGCAGGCCGACATGCATCTCGCCGTGCGTCCCGGCACCGACGGGGCGCTCGCCGTCGCCGTCATGCATGTCCTGTTCAAGGAAGGCTATGCCGACTGGGACTACATGCGCCGCTACACCGATGCGCCGGACGAGCTGGCGGCGCACGTGGCGACGCGGACGCCCGAGTGGGCGGCCGGGATCACCGGACTGTCGGTCGAGGAGATCGTGTCCTTCGCCCGGCTCTACGGGCAGGCCAAGGCGTCGTTCATCCGCTGCCATCACGGCTTCAGCCGCAGCCGCAACGGTGCGGCCAACATGCATGCCGTGACCTGCCTGCCGGCGGTGACGGGGGCGTGGAAGGTCAAGGGCGGCGGCGCGCTCTACGGCCACACCGGCATGTATCCCATCAAGAAGACGCTGATCGAAGGGCTCGACATGGTCGATACCTCGATCCGCGATCTCGACCAGTCGCGCCTCGGGCCGGTCCTGACCGGTGACCGCGAGGCCCTGAAGAACGGGCCGCCGGTCACGGCGCTGCTGATCCAGAACACCAACCCGGCGATGGTCTGCCCCGAGCTGGAACTGGTGCACAAGGGGTTTGCCCGCGAGGACCTGTTCACCTGCGTGCACGAGCAGTTCATGACCGAGACGGCGGCCTTCGCCGACATCGTCTTGCCGGCCACGATGTTCCTCGAGCACGACGATTTCTATACCGCGAGCGGCCACACCTTCTTCCAGGTGACCAAGGCGGTGATCGAGCCGCCGGGCGAGTGCCGCGAGAACCACTATGTGATCAGCGAGCTCGCCAAGCGGCTCGGGGCGAAGCACCGCGGCTTCGACATGACGCCGTGGGAGATCATGGACGAATCGCTGCGCGAGTC
>JAEZIF010000284.1 GCA_023416135.1 Pseudomonadota bacterium | reverse complement strand
GCCCGGCCGTCCCTGAAGACGTGGTCTTCGGATCGCTTACTGGATGACGATCTCGACGCGGCGGTTCTGCGGCTCGCGCACGCCGTCGCCGGTCTGCACCAGCAGGCCCTTCTCGCCCATGCCGATCACCGTGATCGCCTGCGCCGGCACGCCCTCACGCACCAGGGCGTCCTTCACCGCGTTGGCGCGGCGCAGCGACAGCGCCATGTTGTAGGCTTCCGGGCCCGACGTGTCGGTGTGGCCGGTCGCCGTGATACGGGCGTTGCCCTTGGTCTTGAACGCGCCCGCGGCCTGCTTGATCGTGTTCAGCGCCTGCTGGCTCAGGTTCGAGCGGTCCCAGTCGAAGAACACCATGAACGACGGCGGCGCCACGACCGGCGGCGGCGGCGGGGGCGGCGGCGGCGCCGCGCCGAACCGCATCTGCAGGCTCAGCATGGCGCTGACGTTGTTGTTCGACGGGCTGCTGTTCACGTACAGGCCCGGGCTCGTGTACACGAAGTTGGGCGTGGTCGTGCCCATGTAGCGGCCTTCCAGGTTGATACGGAAGGTCTGGTCGAGGTTGTAGCCCACGCCGACCATGGCCTGGTAGGCGAACTGAGTGCTGTTCACCGCGTTGTTGAGAGCGCCCGCGTTGAGGAACGCGACGCCGGCGCCGGCGCCGACATAGGGGACGATCCTGCTTCCGGCCATGAAGTCGTAGTAGATGTTGCCCATCACGTTGATCTGCTGGAAGTTGATCCCAGCACTGCCGGCGATGCCGCCGAAATTCAGCGTCCCGGTGTTGGCGCGATAGGCGCCTTCCAGTTCGACGCGCGGCCCGACGAAGTCGTAGCCGACCATGCCGCCGAGAACGTAACCGGTGTTCCTCGAGGCATTCGTGCTGAACGAGCCGGCGCCGCCGGGCACGGCGACCGTCGAGTTGAACGAGCTGTTGAACATCCAGTTCAAGCCGCCTTCGAGGCCGACATAGACGCCTCCGGGCTGGAGCGACTGGGCCTGCGCAGCAAAGGGCGCCGCCGCGAGCAGTACGGCACCGACAACCAACCTCTTCATATGGAAAACTCCCCCATTGTGCCGCCGCTGCGGCACTTATCGACGAACCTACGCTGTGATTTATACTATTCCGGGTCCCCTGGGGCAATCGCGTGACATATGCAATTCGGAAAGTTGTGGTTTTCGCGCAACACCTTGGGGGCGAGTCCTGCTCTACCGGGCGAGAAACAGGCACCATGAGCACCGCTCATGATCGACCTACTTCCCCTCGGTGGCGCCTGCCCCGGCCGGGGCCTTAAGGTCCCATCCTCCAAGATCCCCACCTCCAAGCCCCCCAAAGGACCCGCGCCATGAGCAGCACCTCCGACTACACCCCGCCTCCGGTCTGGACCTGGAACAAGGCGAATGGCGGCCGTTTCGCCAACATCAACCGGCCGATCGCCGGACCGACCCATGACAAGGAACTGCCGGTCGGCCGCCACCCCTTCCAGCTCTATTCCCTGGGCACGCCCAACGGCCAGAAGGTCACCATCCTGTTCGAGGAGTTGCTGGCGCGCGGCCACAAGGGCGCCGAGTACGACGCCTGGCTGATCAAGATCGGCGAGGGTGAGCAGTTCGGCTCGGGCTTCGTGGCCGCCAACCCCAATTCCAAGATCCCCGCCCTGGTCGACCGCAGCGGGCCCAAGCCCGTCCGCGTCTTCGAATCGGGCGCGATCCTGCTCTACCTCGCCGAAAAGTTCGGCGAGTTCGTGCCCAAGGCGACGGATCCGACGCGCGCCGAATGCCTGTCGTGGCTGTTCTGGCAGATGGGCAGCGCGCCTTACCTCGGCGGCGGCTTCGGCCACTTCTATGCCTACGCGCCGACCAAGATCGAGTACGCCATCGCCCGCTTCGCCATGGAGACCAAGCGGCAGCTCGACGTGCTCGACCGCCGGCTGGCTGAGAGCCCGTACCTGGCGGGCGACGACTACACCATCGCCGACATCGCGGTGTGGCCATGGTACGGCGGCCTGGCCAAGGGCCTGCTCTACGGCGCCGGCGAGTTCCTGGCGGTGAAGGACTACAAGAACGTCCAGCGGTGGGCCGACGCGATCGGCGCGCGCCCGGCGGTGAAGCGCGGGCGCATCGTCAATCGCCTGCAGGGCGATCCGGCGGCGCAGCTGCGCGAGCGGCACGACGCCAGCGACTTCGAGCTCCGGACGCAGGACAAGATGGCGGCCGACTGAAAGCATGATGGGTCCAGGCGGCATCACCTGGACCCATCGCGCATCAGCCTGAGCCACGGCCCGGCGTGGAATACGCTCATCAGCAGATACATCGTCGCCATGCCGCTGAGCGGCGAGCCGCCACAGAATCCGCCGACCGGGCCGCCGCCGATGGCCGTGAGCAACGCCATGACGGCGAAGGTCGGCGCAGCCAGCAGCGACAGGATGCTCATCGCCCGCATCACGTCTTGGGCTCCGGCTCGTAGCGGTCGTGATGGCGCACCCAGGCCATGGTGAAGTCGAGAGCATCCTCGTCGCGGCCCTTGGGCGTGAGGTCGAGCAGGTTGTAGGTGTGCATCATCACCTCCACGCCGCGGCCGTAGGTCGAGTAGGTGTGGAAGACCTCGCCCGCATCGTCCTGCCAGAAGACGCTGACGCCGGGCAGCTCGAGGCCATGGGGCTTGCCGCCGAAATTGTAGTCGAGCGTGCCGTTCTCCTTCTCTTCGGCCGTGAAGGTGACGTGGAAGTCGCGGTTGAAGTCGGTGCCGTACGAGGACACCCACGGGAACGTCCAGCCCATGCGCCGGCGGAAGCGTTCGATCTCGCCGAGCGGCGCCCGCGAGACGGCGACGAAGGCGGTGTCGCGCTGCGCCAGGTGGACCAAGGTCGGATCGGTATGGTCGGCCATGTAGGAGCAGCTCTTGCAGCCCTGCTCCCAGCCCGGCGCCAGCATGAAGTGCTGCATCACGAGCTGGTGGCGGCCGCCGAACAGGTCGGCCAGCGTGCGCGGCCCTTCGCTCGCGGCGAAGACATAGTCCTTGTCCATGCGCACCCACGGCAGCGCGCGGCGCTCGCGCGCGATCTGGTCGCCGAGATGCGTGAGCTCCTTCTCGCGCGCCAGCAGTGCCTTGCGCTCGGCGAGCCACTGCTGCCGGGAAACGACGGGATGGTTCGGGGTGATGGCGGTCATGATGTCCTCCTCAAAGCTCGTTCGCAGATGAAGGTGCGCCCGATGCCGGGAGGGTGGGAGTTACAAGTGTGGCGTGATTCACGCCTCTGAGGATTCTTCCTCTGAGGATTTATCGGCATTCCCGGCATTTCCGACAGCGAGCGTGGTGGTGAGCCGCGGATTGACCCACCACCTGTTGGGTGGCCGGCCGCGCGAGGGATGGCTGTAGTGAACCCGACTCACGATGCCCGCGGCCTGCAGACGATAGAGCACCTGTTCGACGTCGGCGGCATCGACGGCGCGCTGCAGGGCCTCCACGCGCACCTGCTCGCGCGATACCTCGCCGAGACCGCGCTGGCGCAGCCAGCGCACGACGCGGCGTGCCTGTCGCTCGCCCTCGCTCGGGACAAGACGATGGAAGAGCCCGAAGGCATGCGGTCGGAAATAGTCGGACCACAGGCGCACGCCGCGCTCGATCTGCTCGGCGCCGAGATGGCCGGGCGGACCGTTGGCGCCCAGCTCCGACCAGGCCAGCAATTCAAGCACGCCGGCGAGCCGGGCCACGCTGCCGCGTCCCTTGCCCAGCCAGGCCATCTCCAGCCCGTCAGGCTCATGCCCCTCGCGCAGTTCGGTCGCGAGGCTGCCCAAAAATCCGTCGAAGGCCTTCAGGCCGCGCTGGTCGACGACCAGTTCCAGGGGACTGTCCGGCGTGCCCGCCTTCCAGGCGATGCGGCGGAGCGCGGCGAGGGCCTCGGTATCGCGTGCCGGCCTGGCGGCGCCGAGCGGCCGATGCTCGGGCGTGGTCGGCCAGGCAAAGAGAAAGCGCGACGCGAACTCCTCCCCTGTCGCCAGGCCAGCCAGCCGTTCGGTCGACAGCGCGAGCAGCAGGCTCACCGCGAAGCGTTCGATGCGCCGGTTGGCGAACGTCAGCGGCCGCGCCGACCAGGCCCTCAGCCACTGAGGACGCACGGTCTCGCGCAGGCCCGCCAGCCAATCGGAGCCGTCGTCGCGCCACAGCACCACACCGCGCGGGCTGGCCGCGACGGCCTCGACGACGGCGCCGAGCGAGGTCTCCTCGACCAGCACACGCGGGCCTTCGCCGTCGGCCGCGTCCTTGGCCTTCTCCGCGTCGAGCGTCGCCAGAAGCTCGGCGACCGCGGCCATCGCCGGCGACTTGCCGCTCGACGGGGCGCCGACCAGCGCCTGCCACAGCACCAGCGGCTCGACCCAGCGCGGCCCGATGCGCACGCTCGCCCCGGCACCGCAGAGCCCGCTCACCGCCGCCAGCACCGACTGCGCGACATAGTCGACGGGCGCACCCAGTGCGCCGGCGGTATCGAGGATCCAGTCGCGCCAGAACGGCGGCAGCAGGTCGAGGGGAAAGGCCGGAACCGGCGGCCGCACCTCGTCCAGGAAGGCGGTGTCGATCTCGCCCCAGCCGCCCGACGACGGCGGCGAGAGCGGCCGCGCATGGCGCGGGTCATAGAACCGGGAGTGCGGATCGGCCCGCGCCATCGTAACGATCGGATCGACGGCGTCATCGACGGCGTTGCGGCGGCGTGACATGGCAGATTCCTTTAATTACTGAAGTTCATATTATATAACTCAAGTATCTATCGGTCAACCCCCTCCCTATCCTCTCCCCCCAGCGGGGGAGAGGGACATGAAGGGCGTGCGGAGGAGAGGAACATGAAGCGTGTGGTACTGTTGTCATCCGATGAAGCGCGCAGTGCTCCGGTTGAGGTTGCACCTGGCGGCGGGTGCTGTGGCGCTCGCTGTCGGGCTGTCGCAGCTCGCGCCGGCGGTGGCCGGGCCGAAGAGCGAGTCGGCTGCTGCCGCCGCCAATCCGCGGCCCTCCGTCGACCAGATCTGCCGCACGCTGGCGCAGGCCGCGGCCGACAACGACCTGCCCGAGGAATTCTTCACGCGCCTGATCTGGCAGGAGAGCCGCTTCGATCCCATGGCGGTGAGCCCGGCGGGCGCGCAGGGCATCGCCCAGTTCATGCCGCAGACCGCGGCGATGCGCGGGCTCGTCAACGCCTTCGAGCCGCTCGAGGCGCTGCGCGAATCGGCGAGCTATCTCAGCGAGCTGCGCACGACCTTTCGCGGCAACCTGGGTCTGGCGGCAGCGGCCTACAATGCCGGCCCCGGCCAGGTCGAAGCCTGGCTCGCCGGCCGCCGCGCCCTGCCCGGCGAGACGCAGGCCTACGTCCTGATCATCACCGGCCACGCCGCGCAGGCCTGGGCGTCGAAGTCGCCGCCGCAGCTGCCGTCGGCGAAGACCGAGGGATCGTCGAGCGCGGCCATCGGCGAGCGCTGCGTCGAGCTCGCCAAGCTCCTGATCGAGCGTCCGCGCCGTCGTCCGCCGCTCTCGTCCGACCCGGCGTGGGGGCCGTGGGGCGTCCAGCTCGCCGGGAACTGGTCGGAAGGAGGCGTGCTGGCCAGCTACGAGCGGATGCGGCGCAAGTACGAGGCCGTTCTCGGCGACCGGCTGCCGCTGGTGATGCCGGCGCGCCGGCGGGGGCCGGCCAACTTCCTGCTGCGGGTTTCGGAAAGCAGCCGGGCTTCCGCGGACGCGCTCTGCGCGAAGCTGCGCGCCGCCGGCGGCGCCTGCGTCGTCTGGCGCAATCCGCGCGACTGAAGCCTACAGGAGCCTACAGGGTGCGCGCCAGACGCTCGATTTCGTTGAGCGCACGTTCCATCGCGTCGGCGTCGCCGGTACCGATCGACGACAGGCCGTTCTCGATCGCCCGACGCCATTGCGGATCCCAGGTCGGATGATTTTCCGAGCGCATGGGGACCGTGCTGAGCTGCTGGATGCGACGGGCAAGCTGCTCGGCGCGCGCCCATGCACCAGCGTCCTCGATCGGTGAAGCGCTTTCGCGGCCGCTGACGTTCAGGAACGACATCGGCTCATGCAGCGTCCCGATGCGGATGCGGCGCCGGCTCGGCATCGGCGGTGGGGGCGGCCACGGGAAGCGGCACCACGTCTGCCGCAGGCGCCCGGCGACGAGCGGCCAGCAGGCGTTTTTGCATCAGCTTCAGGGATTCCGCACGACAACGCCGCGCCAGGGATCGCAGGAGATCCAGTTCAGCGCGAAGGGATATGCCATGCTGTGTCATTGCGTAGGCAAACGCCCCCCCTGCCAAATAGTTGCCAGAAAGTTCGAGTTCGTCACGGAACGAGTTCGGAAGCCTCAGAGCTTCACGAAATCTTCACGAAAGTGAAACGACAGGTCCGGCCCTTGGTCCTGAGGCCCGTGCCGCGCGTCGCCTCGAAGCGCGCCGAAACAGGAAAGCTGAACTTCTCGCCCGGCTGCGCGAAGCCCGCCGTGAATTCGGATTTGCCGTTGAGGCCCGACGCCATCAGCGCCGCCGTGCCATCGGCTTGGACTCGCCCGGTCAGCGTCTGCGACGACGGCTGGTCCTTCGTGCCGTACTGGCCGACCAGCACGCCGTCCTTGACCTTGGCGTCATAGAGCCATTTGAACCCGCGCGCGCCGCCCGGGGCAGGCTCGCATTCCTGCGTCACGCTCCAGTTGCCGTCGAAGGACGTGGCATGCGCCGGCGCGTACGGCACCGACGCTGAAGCCACCAGAACGATCAAAGCCGACACGGCGCGCATGCTCCCCTCCCCCTCTCCCTAACGGCATTGAATCGTGGCCGAGAAATCCCGGCCGTTCGGTCCGGCCCGGCCAGCGAAGCTCAGCACGTTGCCCTCCACACGGCCCGTGAGCAGCGCGGTGAAGCGCCGGTTGACGTTGGTCTGCGTGCCGATCCCGTTGTAGGTGACCCGGACGTTGCCGCCGGCGTCGATATTGCCGGCGAAGCTCTGGACCTCGCCCGTAGCCGGGGACGTCCAGCTGCCGGAGATCACGCCCTTGGCGATCGTCGCATCGGCGCTCCAGCAGTTCGCCGGGAATCCCTGGTAGGCGCCGCGGCACCATTGCGCCTTGTAGGTGCCGTCGCACGACGTCACCGCCTTGGCCGGCGCCGTCGCCGGCGGCGGCTGCGCGGCGGCCTGCCTGCGCTGCTCCTCGTCCTGGCGGGCGAGCGCCGGCGCCGCCTCGCGCAGCAGCGC
>JAEZIF010000257.1 GCA_023416135.1 Pseudomonadota bacterium | reverse complement strand
CACGTCTCGGCTTCACTCGATATCGAGTGGCAGCTTCCCAACATGAAGAGGCTGGTGGCGGCGCGCTGCGATCTCGACCAGGCGCTGGCCATGGCCGAGGCACGGGTGAGGGCGATCGCCGACAACGCCCGGCTGACGGGCATCGCCGACCAGGTCGCGGCGCTGCGCCGGCCGAAGTAGCTCAGCCGAGGTCGATCGTGCCCTTGAGCATGGGCACGCAGCGGCCGCCGATGTAGGTGTCGGTGACGCGGCCTGCCTTCTTCTCGGCGGCGCCTTCGAGAATGCTCGGCCGGCCCATGTCGAAACCCTGGCCCATCGTCTTCGACAGGCTGAGATCCGTCTCCGGCCGGAAGTGGGCCAGCAGGCCGATCAGGACCACGTTGGAGCTGCCGGTCGCCGGGTCCTCGGGCACGCCGAACAAGGGCGCGAACATGCGCGACTGGATTTCCACGCCGTGCTCTTGGACGTGGGCGTAGAGATGCACGCCGATCGCACGAGCCATCGGGATGTGCCTCGCCATGGCGTCGATCCGGACAGCGGCTCTTGCGAGCGCGGCGCGCGAGGGGACCTCGGCGAACACGAAGTTGTTGCCGCAGGAAGCGATGACCGGCTGGTGGGTGCGCGTCTCGATCTCGCCGGCGTCGAGGCCGCAGATCTCGGCGATGATCGCGGGCGAGATCTCGTCGCCGAGCGCGAGCTTCTGCGGCGCGGCCAGGCGGGCGGCGACGACCTCGCCGTTCTCGCGCGTGAGCTCGAGCGGCACCAGGCCGGCCTTCTCCTCGAACACCAGCCTGTCGCCCGAGATCTTGCGGCCGTGGCAAACTCCGGCGCGCGCCAGCACGAAGGCCGTGCCGACATTGGGATGCCCGGCGAACGGCAGCTCGGCCTTGGGGGTGAAGATGCGGACCTGGGCGGTGTGCGCGGGATCCTGCGGCGGCAGCACGAAGGTCGTCTCGGCGAGATTGAACTCGGCGGCGATCGACTGCATCTGCCCGGTCGTGAGGCGGCGCGCGTCGCTGATGACGGCGAGCGGATTGCCGCCGAACCTGCGGTCGGTGAACACGTCGACGGTGGTGAATTCGACTTTCATGCGCGGACCCTAACGGCTTGCCGTGGCCTGCCAGAGCGAGATTAATTTGTGTTTGGGAGGGAATAGCTTGGGCTGCGGAGCCCTGGCCTGCAGCTAGGAAAAGCCGGGTGCGCCAGTCGCCCGAGGGCATCTGGTCCAGGCAGCGCGCCGAGGAGGCGGGTTTCCATCAGGCGGCCCTGGAGCGCGTTTCGGGCGAGCCGACCCCGGGCAGCAAGCCGCCGCGCAACAATTGAGAGCCATCGGGCAGCCGGCTAAGGTCCGGTCATGACCCAGATCTCCTACGACCACGGCGTCTCGACCGAGAAGCTGATCGGCGAGACCATCGGCAATTTCTTCGACCGTACGGTCGAGACCCATCGCGACCGCGAGGCGCTGGTGGTGCGCCATCAGAACGTGCGCTGGACGTGGGGCGAGCTCGGCCGGCGGGTCGACGACCTCGCCGCCGGGCTCATGTCGCTGGGGTTGGAGCGTGGCGATCGCGTCGGCATCTGGTCGCCCAACCGCTACGAATGGACCCTGGCGCAGTTCGCCACCGCCAAGGCAGGCCTGGTGCTGGTCAACGTCAACCCGGCCTATCGGCGGGCCGAGCTCGAGTACGCGATGAACAAGGTCGAGTGCAAGGCGCTGATCCTGGCGCCGGCGCTGAAGACCTCGAACTACCTCGAGATCACGTCGGACCTGGTGAAGGCGGGCAAGCTGCCGCATCTCAGGCACGTCGTGCGGCTGGGGGCGGAGAAGACGCCGGGCATGCTGAACTTCGACGATGTCGCCACGGCCGGCGGCAATGCCGAGAAGATGAAGCTCGCCGAGCTGGGGGGGCAGCTGCAGTTCGACGACGCCATCAACATCCAGTTCACCTCGGGCACGACCGGGCATCCGAAAGGCGCCACGCTCACCCATCACAACATCCTGAACAACGGCTACTTCGTGGGCGAGGGGCTGAAGCTCACGCCTGCCGATCGGCTGTGCATTCCCGTGCCGCTCTACCACTGCTTTGGCATGGTGATGGGCAATCTCGGCTGCCTGACCCACGGCTCGACCATGGTCTATCCGGCCGAGGCGTTCGATCCGCTGGCGACCCTGCAGGCCGTCGCCGAGGAGCGCTGCACGGCGCTCTACGGCGTGCCCACGATGTTCATCGCCCAGCTCGACCATCCCGAGTTCGCGAAGTTCGACCTCGCGAGCCTGCGCACCGGCATCATGGCGGGCTCGCCGTGCCCTGTCGAGGTGATGAAGAAGGTGCAGAGCGAGATGAACATGCGCGAGGTCACCATCGCCTACGGCATGACCGAGACCTCGCCCGTCTCCACGCAATGCGCCACCGACGATCCCGTGGAGCGGCGCGTCTCGACCGTGGGCCAGGTGCTGCCGCACATAGAGATCAAGATCGTCGATGCCGAGGGCAAGGCGGTGCCGCGCGGCGCGACCGGGGAGTTCTGCACCCGCGGCTACTCGGTGATGAAGGGCTACTGGAACGACGCCGACAAGACCGCCGAGGCGATCGACGAGGCCGGATGGATGCACACCGGCGACCTCGCGACCATGGACGAGCAGGGCTACGTCAACATCGTCGGCCGCCTGAAGGACATGGTCATCCGCGGCGGCGAAAACGTCTATCCGCGCGAGATCGAGGAGTTCCTGTACCGCCACCCCAAGATCCAGGACGTCCAGGTGATCGGTGTTCCCGATCCGCGCTATGGCGAGGAGATCTGCGCCTGGATCAAGCTGCACGACGGCAAGACGGCGACGGCCGAGGAGATCCGCGAATTCTGCAAGGGCGAGATCGCCCATTACAAGATCCCGCGCTACATCGAGTTCGTGCCCGAGTTCCCGATGACCATCACGGGCAAGATCCAGAAATTCGTCATGCGCGAGCAGACGATCCGGAAGCTCGGGCTGAAGGGGGAAAAGACGGCCTGACATGCTGGGAAGCCGATCGCGCGATACGGGGCAATGACGGAGGGTGGTTCTCCATCGCCGTGGTGGTCGGTTCCGCAAGCACTTGTCTGGATCGTGACTCGGAGCGAATCGCAGGTCTTGCGGGCCGCCGGTCTCCGAACGATCATTGCCGTTCTTCGATTGGCTGGTCTCAGGTCGTTGTCGAATCCAGAAGAGCCGCCAGTGGCCCTTTCGGTGGCGCCCGATGAATTGACTCGAGCTTGGCAAACTCGGCGCATTGCTCTTTACGGCCGAGGATGGGGCAAAGGACCGTCAAGATCGATCGGTAGTCGTGACCACCTTTCTCTTCGTGACCATCAGAGCGAGGTATGTCTCGGCGACAGAACCCTCTACTTTGGCATGCGCCCGTTCTGGTCGGGCCTGTCAGTGCGAGCTGATGACTGCAGGCGTCGGTGGCCATCACCTGACCAGCAGACACCGCGGACTTCTCGGCGATCAAAACCTGCCTACCATCCTTCCGACCGCGAAGTCCTCGCGCTGATTGACCAGAAGCGGAAGGAATTCAGGGCGGAAGGCATGAAGGCTGGCCGCGACGTCCTGCTGAGCATGGCAATGAAGCACTTCGGCCTGTCGCGAAAAGTGGTCCTCGCCATTTGGAATAGTGCGCCCCGCAACCGCAAAGGTGGTCGACCGGCGAAAGCGAAGCCCCAGAATTGATAGGCTTACAGCCAAGCAGAAGAAGCCTTCAAACGTGGGGAACCCGGAACATGGCAACTCCATGTTTCGCGATCAGGTTTTGATAGTGGATCCTGCTAAGGCCGCAGGTGACGCGCGCCGCTTTGCCGTTGAGCGGCTCGGTTTTCTGCCTGCGCACCTGTGGCCAATCGGAGCTGCCCCGTGTTCAATCTATTTTGGCGTCCCTATGTGCCGGGATTTCGTGTCGAACCACAAGACGACGCACCGGGTTTCAACGTCGAGAACAGCTTGCCGGAGCGCGAAGATGCTTGGCCTGATGAGCTGCTCCGAAATTGGGTTTACCCGAAGGTGCCATACGGCATGGGCATTCCCACGTCAGGTATCACAGGGACGGTCCCATCGGCTTCTTCGATTGGCGTGCTTGGGTTTCACGTCGACCGTCAGGACGACGTCCCTGGCTTCAACGTCAAGCCGGAGAATGACGCGCTTGGCTTCAATCTCAACGAAGCTGTCGACCAGCATGAAACGATCCTGTCTGCGCCGACGCCTTCTCCGGACGTGGAAGAGGTGCACCCTCCTCCTCCGCGATTTCCCAATTGGGTCTACGATCTCGTAGCCGTGCTTCCTCAGGTGTTGACGGCTTCCGTTCCGCCTGTTGGCCCGGATGTCGCTGTCAATTCGCCGCCGATCCTACCCTCGATCGAACCACCCGTTGCCAAACGATGGCCATCCCTGGAGTTGCCCAACCAGTCGGTGGAGGCGAACATCGGCTCCCTCGGCGGCAATACGCAAAGCCCCGGTCAGCAGCGGGTGAATCAGAGCCCGATTTCGAAGCCTGTGCCGCAGCTACGGCATGATGGTTGGCCATCTGCCCAGCCCAGACTCCCGCATCCATGGAGAGCCGACGCTAACAGTCGGCCAATGAGCCTCTCACCGATATCCGAGTCTAGGCCTTCCGAAGCTATTACCCTTGCGAATGCCCCTGTCGCAGGCGGGCAGCAGGTACAGCGACAGACATCATTGCAGCACCGTCAGCACCAAACACAACAATCGTCATTACTCGGCGCTCCGACGCACGGCACCGACGAACCTTCCCTGGGACAAAGGCTTGTGCAAAGCGGTGTCGACACAATCGTTCCAGGTGCCCACTACCAAAGGCTGGCTCGCGATCAGCTCAGGGCAGGAAACTACATCGGCGCCGGAGTGTATCAGGGAGCGGCGCTTCTGGATGCAGGGCTCGGCGCAGCGACACTTGGGCTAAGCACGAGACTTGCCGCAGGAGTCCGGGCTGCAGCGGCGCAGGCGCTGCTCTGTTCCGACGCGCCTTCGACTCTCGCTCACAGCTGTGGAGGCATCTGGGGCAGGCTCCGCCTGGTATGCAGTGGCATCACATCGTAGAGCAATTCCAAGCGCCTCAGTTTGGCCAGCGAGCCATACAAAGCGTAGAGAATATCGTGGCCATTCCGATTGAAGCACATCAAAAGTTGAACGGGTTCTACTCGTCCAAGCGATCTTTCTCAAAGCCCAACACAGTACGCGAATGGCTACGCGGGAAATCCTTCGAAGAGCAGTACGCTTTCGGAATCGAACAACTCAAGCGCGTGCTTGGGTATTAGATGGATTGGAGAGGTTATGATGGGCCCGGAAGACCATTTTGTTGTTGAGGCGGCTGAGCACGGTCGTTGTACGGAAAGCGGTGACTACAAGAATGGGAATGCGGCCTTTGACCGGATGACTGCGGCCGTTGCGGAACTGCGAGAACGCGCCGACCGAGGTGAATCGGTGCTGACTGACTTGCTTAGCCATCCGAACGAGTGGGTGAGACTAAGCGCAGCCACAAATCTCTTGCCGTTGCGAGCGGATCTTGCCTCTCGAGTTCTGGAAAATCTCGCGGCAGGCCCACAGAGTCATGTTGAATTCGATGCCATGATGGTGTTGCGGGAGTGGCGAGCAGGGAGGCTAAACATGCGGTGAAGTCCGATTGGCTAGCAGAGGGAGTGAGAACGTCTACACGCGGGAATTCAATTGTCAGATGCAACCAGGGACGGTATTTTGATGTCTTGTTCAGCTGCCATCTCGGCGCGTTGCTCCACCATCGTTTGTCGGGTGGCCTTCAGAAACGTCTTGCTGTGCCGCACCCGTGAAGTTCAATGGCTCTCAAAGTCTCATTGATGCTAAATGAATTGCTTGATCAGGCCCCAATCCTGTCGTTTGTGGAATCGAGGAAACAAGCGAGAGATGCGACCGAGGACAGGAACGGATCAAGCAGATGTCGCGTGACACCCGTGCGCGACGCTCGCCTGGCTTTCCGTCTCCCACGGATACACCGTTGATCTTAGGTCTTCGCACCATACGCCTCCGGAGACCCGCTCGAGGGCTGGAGTTGGAGAGAGAAGGCGGAATGCAAGTCCGTCGGCTTGCTCCTGACGGTGTCAGCGCCCCGTAACGCAACGGTCGCATTGTCGTCTCCATCGGAGCGCAATTCCCCAATGCTCTATGTTGGGCATTGGAGGTATGGGATGAACACCTTCCTGAAGGGCTTGGCGGCAGTGGCCGTCGTTTCGCTGCCGGGGTTGGCCGCCGCGCAGTCGACCGATGCCGCGTATTGCAGGGCGCTGAGCGTGAGGTACCACAAATATGTATCAACCGCGCTGACAGGGCAGAATCCGGAACAGCCACCGGTCGACGTCCAGTATGCCATCACGCAGTGCCTGGCCGGCAATCCCGCAGCGGCTATTCCCGTGCTGGAGCAGAAGCTGCGCGCGGCCAAGGTCAGCCTTCCGTCGCGCGAGGAGGCAGCCGCTCCGTCAAAGGCTACCGGCGAAGCGGAAAAGGCAACGGACAAGTGCGGTCCTGAGACGTGGTCGACCGACAAGATGATGTATGTCGGCGTGCCTTGCACCGAGGCCGGCGGTCAACCCGCATCTCCGATGTCGCGCTAGCATCGCCGGGACTCCGCCCCCGAGAGGGAGGCGCTGTTGGCCGACCAGATCCCGACGTCGGCGACGCAGTGACTCGCCCGAACCTCATTGATGTTGAAAAGAAACGCTTGATCAGGCCCAATCCTCTCGTTCGTGGAATCGAGAAAAACAAGCGAGAGATGCGACCATGCGACAGAACAGGATCAAGCAGATGTGGCGTGACGGGCGCTGCGCCACGCTCGGGTGGCTTTCCGTATCCCACGGATTCACCGCCGAGGTCATGGCGCGCCAGGGATTCGATGCGTTGTGCGTCGACCTCCAGCACGGAACCGCCGAAATGAAGGACGTCGCGCCGTTGCTGCAAGCGATCTCGCAGACCGACACGGTCCCGGTCGTGCGCGTGGCGTGGAACGAACCGGCGGCCATCATGAAGGCCCTGGACCTCGGCGCCTACGGCATCATCGTGCCGCTGGTGAACACCGCCGAGGAAGCGGCGCAGGCGGTGGCCGCTTGCCGCTATCCGCCCGTCGGCATGCGCTCCTCCGGGCCGGTGCGGGCCGTGCACTACGGCGGCGCCGATTACGTGGCCCACGCCAACGACGAGATCGTTGTTATGGCCATGATCGAGACAAAGGAGGGCCTCGCCAACCTCGATGCAATCTGCGCCACGCCCGGCCTCGACGCCGTCTATATCGGCCCGGCCGATCTGTCGTTCGCCCTGGGGCTGGCGCCCCGCGGCGACAACCCCGATCCGCTCCATCTTGCCACATGCGACAAGATCCTGGCGGCCGCGCACAAGGCCGGCATCAAGTGCGTCATGCACTGCGCCGGTGCCGCGTTCGCGTCCGGTGCGGTGAAGCGTGGCTTCGACATGGTGATGCTGACGTCCGACCTGTCCTGCATGATCGCGGGCGCGAAGATGCAGCTCGACGAGCTCAAGGCCAAGACGGCCTGAGCCGGGCATCATCAGGAACTGCGAGAGGGATCAGTCCGCCGCGGCGCGCTGCTCCATCGCCGCGGTCGCCGGACGGTTGGCCTTCAGGAACGTCCGGATGTGGCGCACCGCCAGCGGGATCTTCTCCGGCGTGTCCTTCCAGGGATACATGCTGACCTGCGAATTGGGCGCCAGCATCGCCACCTCCATCGCCACCGCGTAGGGATGCGGCGGGATGTCGTCGGGCAGCACCAGGATGGGGATCTGGCAGTTGCGCACGAAGTCGCGGCTCACCGTGAACACGAAGTCGGGATTGGCGCGGTACATCTTGGCGAGGAACTGGCTCACCTGGTCCATGGTGACGTCTGGGCGCCGCGCGGCGAAGGCCGGGCCCCAGTTGTTCATGTTGTTCTGGTAGAACTGGTCGGGCAGCTCGGGCCGGTGGCCGCTCGGCTGCGTCAGCACGGCGGCGACGACGCGATGGGGCGCGCGCTTGATCAGGTTCCAGATGAACGGCTGGCCGATGCAGTAGCCCAGCACCATGAACCTGTCGATGCCGAGGTGATCCATCAGGCCGATATGATCGTCGGTGAACGAATCCCACGGGCGGTCGATCTCGAGCGGGCCCGAAGACTGGCCGGCATTGGCATTGCGCAGGTCGGCGCCGATGCAGCGGAAACCGTCCTTGGCGAACTCCTTCATGGCGTTGAAGGGATGGCTGGTGTCGAGCCCGGCGATCGTCGAGTTGAGCCCGCCGCCCGGGATCACCAGCAGCGGATAGCCCGAGCCCATCTCTTCGTAATGGATGCGGACTTTGCCTCGTTCATAGGTCGGCATGGCGCTTCCTCCTTGTATGGGTGACCGGGCCCCCTTCCACGCAGCGCGCGAGTTCAACTGGCCTGCGCCTTCCTGCGACTTCGCCGTGCGTTACCGAGCGTCACAGCCGGCTCGTCCAATCGTCATCCTGAACGGGATTGCGCCGCTGACGTTCGCGCATCTGCCGCATGGCAGCCCGAACGTCGTCCTGCCATTTGCGGAAGCCGACGAGGGTCCGAGCCTTCAGGCCGCGATCGCCGTTGCCCGACAGGTACGGCGCTGGATCGGAGAACTTTCCGTTCACGATCGTCGAGAAGTGCAGGTGCGCGCCGGTCGATCGCCCGGTCATGCCGATATAGCCGATGACCTCGCCCTTGCTGACGCGGCTGCCCACCTCGATGTCGCCGGCGAAGCGCGACATGTGGGCGTACAGCGTCGTGAACTGGGCGGCGTGGCGGATCTTTACGGTGAGGCCATACTCGAAGTGAGGACCCCGATGCTCGACGATGCCGTCGGCTGCCGCGAGGATCGGCTGGCCGATGCGCGCTTCGTAATCGATGCCATCGTGGAAGCCGCCGCCCGATGGGCGTCCGTAGTAGCGGCGCGGTCCGAAGGGCGATGACATGCGCGAGCCCGGCCGCGGCGGAGCCAGGGCAGCGCCAAGCCTCTTGCCGTCCTCGTCGAACCAGCCCTCGGGCTCGTCATCCGGCGCAAATCGCCAGAACGTCTGCGTGGCGACGCCCTCGGTGCTGATGGAGATGTAGATGGGGCAGGGAGCACCGTCGGGCGTCGCACCCTGAGCGACGCGAACGGTGTCCGCAGCCGCCGGGAAAATCTCGAGAAGGGCGAGTATCTCCTGGTTGGCCGTCCCCACCGCACGCAGGCTCGCCAAGCCGACCTCGGAGATCGGCGGTGCACCGAACGCGCCTGCCGCCAGAACGGCTTCGTCGGACGACCGCCTCCCGTCGCGTGAAAAGCCGCAGACTTGACCGGGCGCGGCAGGAGCGTCCTTTGGCTCGGCTCGAAGATCGAAGCGGCTGCGGCTGTCGCGCTCCGGCAGGACACCATCGAGATTGCGATCGAGGCGGCCGTAATCCGGTGTCCGAACGTGCGCCACGGCGTCCAGGGCCGGAAGGCCGGCCAGGCAGGCCGCAACCAAGGCGAGTCGCAGTGTCGACGCCCGGCGGAAACCGCCGACAGGACGCGCAACTGTCGTCATGGACCTGCTCTCCTCTCGCGCATCGGTGATTGATATCCGGACCCTAGCGCCCGACGGGCACAGGCTCCAACTGGAATCTCAGCGGCGATTCATAGCGACTGATTCGCCGGTCAGCCGCCGGACGACTTCGAGCTGGATCTCGGCGGCCTCGACCATCTCGGCGATCGGCACCGATTCGTTGGCGGCATGGCCTTGCGCGCCCGAGCCCGGACCGAAGTTGATGATCTCGATGCCGTCGTCGGCGTAGTAGCGGCCGTCGCTGACGCCGGTGGCGTTGAGGAACTTCACCTTGCGGCCGGTCTGCTGCTTCACGACGGCTTCGAACGCTGCTACGGCCTGGCCGTTCTCCGGAGCGAAGAAGCCGTTGGTGCCGGTCAGGAACTCCACCGAGTACATGTTCTTCGGTTCGCCGACCTTGTCGACGACCGACTTCAGCTCCTTGAACGCGTCCTTCACCTTTTCGTCGGGCAGCAGGCGACGGTCGATCTCGACGGTGCAGGCCGAGGGCACGACGTTGGTGTTGTGGCCGCCATGGAACATGCCGACATTGACGGTCGACTTCATGGCGCCCTTCACGCGCCTGGTCAGCACCTTGTCGTAATGCGCCTGCAGCGCACCCACCAGACGCATCATGCGCAGGATCGCGTTGTCGCCGCCCGCCGGATTGCCGGCGTGAGCCGCCTTGCCCTTGGTGGTGATCCTGGCCCACATCACGCCGCGCTCGGCGACGATCAGGTTGTTCTCGGTCTGCGCGCCCAGGATCAGCGCATCCGGCCGCACGCGGCCGCTCTTGCGCAGGAACTCCATGCCGTTGGGCCCGAGATTCTCCTCGTCGGCCACGAAGGTGAAGATCAGCTCGCCCTTCTGCGGCCCGCCGCGACGCGCGATCTCCTCGGCCAGCCAGATCTGCACGGCCATGCTGCCCTTGCAGTTGCCCGCGCCCAGGCCATAAACCAGGCCGCCCTTGACCAGAGCCTTGTAGGGATCGCTCTTCCAGTTGGCCCGCTCGCCCACGCCTACCGTGTCGACGTGGGCGTTGAAGGCGATCACCGGGCCTTTGCCCTTGCCCTTCATGCGCGCCACGACGTTGTCGACGCCCTTGGTTTTGGTTGCGATCTCGACCTTGTAGCCCGCCTTCTTCAGGCGCCTGGCGGCGTAGCCGCAGATCTCGACCGAGGTGCCGGGGGGATAGGGGCTGGGCAGGGCAATCAGGTCGGACAGGATGCCGACGAGGTCGGGCGCAGGTTTCTTCGGCACGATTCTTCCTTCGACTATCGGTTCGCCAATTCTTCCAGTACCTCGACCAGCACGCGCGCGCCGGCGGCGAGGTCGGCGGGCGTGGCGTTCTCGGCCTCGTTGTGGCTGATGCCGCGCTCACAGGGCACGAAGATCATGCCGGCGGGGCAGAGCCTGGCGATGTGCATGGCGTCGTGGCCGGCGCCCGACGGCATGTCCATGTTGGAAAGCTTCAGCGCCTCGGCCTTGGCACGCACGAGGTCGATCACATTGCGGTCGAAATCGGTCGGCGCCACGTTGGTCACGCGCTCGATCGCGGCACGGCACGGAGCGGCCTGCTTCGCCACGATGTCCTCCAACACCTGCTCGTGCTCCTCGAGAACGGCATTCGACGGATGACGCATGTCTATGGTGAAAGTCGCCTTGCCCGGCACGGTGTTGGGCGAGCCGGGCTGCACCTCGACGCGGCCGATGGTGAAGCGCAGCGTGTCGTCGGCATCCGTCGTCGCCGCGTACATCGCCGTCGCGATGCGCGTTGCCGCTGCGAAGGCGTCCTTGCGGGCGGCGCGCGGCGTCGTGCCGGCATGCGCTTCCTCGCCCTCGACCGTCACGATGTAGCGTCGGCTGCCCTGGATGCCGGTCACCACGCCGATGGTCTTGCGTTCGTTCTCCAGGCGCGGCCCCTGCTCGATATGCGCCTCGACGTAGCCGTCGATCGCGAACCCGGGCTTGCCGTCGCGCAGCGGCGCCGGCGCGGCTTCGAGCGTGCTCGCCAGCGCATCCTCGAGCACGATACCGTCCCAGTCCTTCGTGGCGAGCATGTCGTCGAGCGCGTAGTGGCCCGCGAACACGGCCGAGCCCATGGCGCCCGGCTGGAAGCGCGAGCCTTCCTCGTTGGTCCAGGCGACGGCGACCACGGGCCGCTTTGTCTTCACGCTGGCATCCTCCAGTGCTTCAAGCGCCTCGAACGCCGCGAGCACGCCGTACATGCCGTCGAAGCGGCCGCCGGTCGGCTGGCTGTCCATGTGCGAGCCGCTCATCACCGGCAGCGCCTCGGCATCGCCACCCTCGCGGCGCACGAACAGATTGCCGATCGCGTCGGTGAAGATCGAAAAGCCCCGCGCCTTTGCCCATGAGGCGAGCAGGTTGCGCGCCGCCGCATCCTCGGCCGACAGCGCCTGGCGATTGACCCCGCCCTTGGGCGTGCCGCCGAGCCGGGCCATGTCGGCATGGCGCTGCCACAGGCGATCTTCGCGAACGGCTTTGGCACCGCTCATGCATTCTCTCCGCACTTGTTGGCCGAGCTATAGCGGCCCCATAGTCGCGCATCAATCGGGAGGTCCCCTTGCACAATCACCTCGAGCGCAATCTCATCGGCTACGGCCCAGACGCGCCCGATCCGCAATGGCCCGGCGACGCCCGCATCGCCGTGAGCTTCGTGCTGAATTACGAGGAGGGCGGCGAGAACACCATTCTGAACGGCGATCCCGCCTCCGAGGTGTTCCTGACCGAGACGCCCGGCGGCACACCGATCACGGGCGGTCGCGACCTCTCGACCGAATCGATGTACGAGTACGGCAGCCGCGCCGGCTTCTGGCGCATCATGCGGCTGTTCTCCGAGCGCAACATGCGGTTCACCTCGTGGGCGGTCGGCCGCGCGCTGGAGCTGAATCCAGCCGCCGGCAAGGCCATGGCCGAGGCCGGCCACGAGGTCGCGAGCCACGGCTATCGCTGGATCAACTACAAGGATTTCACGCTCGAGCAGGAACTCGACCACATGAGGAAGGCGGTGAAGGCCATCGCCGATACCGCCGGCAAGCCGCCGGTCGGCTGGTACACCGGCCGCTTCGGAATGCACACGCTGTCGGCCGTGATCAAGCACGGCGGCTTCCTCTATTCGAGCGATTCCTACAATGACGACCTGCCCTACTGGGTGAAGGTCGACGGCACGCCGCACCTGATCATTCCCTATACGCTCGAAGTGAACGACATGAAGTTCGGCGTGCCGCCGGGTTACACCGCGGGCGACGGCTGGCTGCAGGCGATGAAGGACAGCTTCGACGTGCTCTATGCCGAGGGCGCACGCAGTCCGAAGATGATGTCGATCGGCCTGCACTGCCGTCTGGTCGGCCGGCCGAGCCGCGCCGCGACGCTGGCGCGCTTCATGGACTACGTCGCCTCAAAGCCCAAGGTCTGGGTGACAACGCGAGAGGAGATCGCGCGGCACTGGATGAAGGTGCACCCTGCCGCCTAGCGCAGCGCCTGTCCCACCCACCGCTCGATCCCCGTCGCATCCATCAGACCGGACTGGCGGGCAATCTCCCGGCCGCGATGGAACAGGATCATGGTCGGGATGCCCTGGATGCCGAAGCGGCCGGCGAGCTGCTGCTCCTCGTCGGTGTTGACCTTGGCGAAGCGCACGGCGGGTTCGAGCCGGCCCGCCGCCTTCTCGAACTGCGGTGCCATCGCGCGGCACGGCCCGCACCACGGCGCCCAGAAATCTACCAGCAGGGGAATGTCGCTCCTGGCAGCGTGCGTCTCGAAGCTCTCGGCGTTCAACGCCACCGGATGACCCTCGAACAGGGCCGCGCCGCAGTTGCCGCACTTGCCGCCGCCTGCGGCGAGCTTGTCGCGCGGCGCACGGTTCAGGGTGTTGCAGTTGGGACAGGCGACGATCACGGCATCGGTCATGGCGCACCTCACTGGCAGGGACAATGCTCCGGCAGAGACGACGTTGCACGTCAGCGCGTTACACGTTGGGCAACCCGGAAGGCAGCATAGGCGACGATGGTCAAGCCGAACATGGCGATGGCGAGCAGGATGGGCACGAAGGGATCGGCCGTGCGGTCGAAGAGCCAGCCGCCCAGCGCCGGCGCCGGTCCGGTCACCAGGAAGAAGACGGTCATGAACACGCCCATGCCGAAGGCGCGGTTCTGCGGCGCCATCGCCGCACCGGTCAGCGCCATGACGATGCCGGCCGGCGCCACGCCGAGCAGGCCGAACAGCAGGCTGACGGCAATCGCCCATTCGATCCGGGGCAGCAGCGCCATCGAGGCGATGGCGCAGCACAGGCAGAAATAGAAGATGACGTCGGCGCGTCCGGTGCGGTCGGCGATCCAGCCGCAGAGCGCGCCGGAGAAGATCATCACCCAGCTCGCGAGGCTGAGGACCGAGGCCGCCTCGAAGGCGCCGAGCCCGCCCGCGACCAGCACGCGCGGTGCAAAGCTGAGATAGAGCACGTAGCCCGCATTGAACGTCGCCCAGGTCACGGCGGCGATCAGGGTCAACGTCCATTCGCGGGACGTGAGCTCGGCGCGCGCCGAAGCGGCGAGGGACGTCGTGTCGGGCGGCGGTCGATAGCCGACCAGCATGGCGATGGTGCCCAGCAGGCAATAGAGCGCGGCGGCGACGAACGCCGCCTGCCAGCCCAACGTTGCCGCCAGCCAGGTGTGGCCGACCTGCCCCATGGCGATGCCGAACGGCCAGCTCATCACCAGGATGGCCATCGCGGTCGCAAGCTCGCGGCCGGCGAACCAGTCGGCGAACATCTTGGTGAAGTAGATCGAGCAGAACACGAAACCCACGCCGCACAGCAACCGGCCGGCCGCCAGCATCGCGAAGCCGCTGCCGACTGCGGCGAGGGTGCTGCCCACCGTGAGGCAGGCGAGGCCGAACGCCACCAGCGTGCGGTCCGTGGCATGGCGGCCGGCGAAGCCCGCAGGAATGGACAGCGCGAGGCCCGGCAGCAGGAACAACCCGATCAGCGTGCCGGTTTCGGCGGCGCTGAGATCGAGACGGGCGGCGACGTGATCCGACACCGATCCCATCGTCTGGAACTGAAATCCCAGCCCGGCGCGAGTCGCGAACATGAGGGCGAGCATCACCCAGCGGTTTCGCGCCTCGGACTGGTCCATCGGCTGCCGTCGTACGACAGGCGACGGGCGTGGTAAATAACGGCCATGCAGAGCCCGCTTCACGAATCCGCCACCGGCACCACCATGGCGCTGCGCACGCTGGCGCGCTTTCCCGATCGCATGGCCTTCGTGTGGGACGGCGGCAGCCTCACTTATCGCGGCGCCTACGACCTGATCGGACGTCTCCAGGCGGCGATGGCGGCGGCCGGCCTGCAGAAGGGCCAGACCGTCGCGTTCCTCAGCGCCAACAGCGCCGAGACCTGGTGCGCCGGTGTGGCGGCGCAGGCGCTGGGCCTGGTCGCGACATGGCTGCATCCGCTGGGCGCGCTCGGCGACCATCTCGAGGTCATCGAGGACGCCGGCGCGACCGCGCTGATCGTCGATCCCAAGTCGCATGCCGGCCGCGGCGGCGAGTTGGCGGCGAAGGCCGATCGCCTCGCCGTCGTTCTCACCATGGGCAAGGCCGACTTCGGCCGCGACCTCGTGGCCGCAGCCGACAGGATCGGCACGGCGACGCCTGTCGATCTCACCGATGCCGACGACTACGCCATCATCAACTACACCGGCGGTACGACCGGCAGATCGAAGGGCGCGATCCGCCGCCATCGTTCGGTCGCCGCCTCTGTGCTGGCGACGTCGTCCGACTTCGAGTTTCCTGCCGTGCCGCGCTATCTCGCGGCGGCGCCGATCACCCACGTCTCCGGCACCAAGGTGCTGCCTTCGCTGCTGCGCGGCGGCACGGTGCACCTGCTGAAGGGCTTCGAGCCCGAGCGGTTCCTCGCCACCATCGAGCGCGAGAGGATCAACTTCACGCTGATGGTGCCGACGATGATCTATGTGCTGCTCGATCATCCGCGACTCGAGCAGACGGATCTGTCGTCGCTGGAATTGATCCTGTACGGCGCCTCTCCGATGTCGCCGACCCGGCTGGTCGAGGGGTTGGAGCGCATTGGCCCGGTATTCAGCCAGCTCTACGGCCAGACCGAATGCTATCCCGTCAGCGTGCTCAGCCGGGCGGACCACGACGCACGCCGGCCCGAGCTGTTCGCCTCGTGCGGCTTTCCCGTCTCCTCGTGCAACGTGACCCTGCGCGACGACGACAACAACGAAGTGAAACAAGGCGAAGCCGGCGAGATCTGCGTGCGCGCGCCGCATGCCATGGAGCAGTACTGGAAGCGGCCGGAGCAGACCGCCGAGACCTTCAAGGGCGGCTGGCTGCATACCGGCGACATCGCTCGCGCCGACGAGCGAGGCTATCTCTACATCGTCGATCGCAAGAAGGACATGATCGTGTCGGGCGGCTTCAACATCTTCCCGCGTGAAGTGGAAGACGTGCTGTCCTCGCATCCCGACGTCGCGATGGCCGCGGTGATCGGCGTGCCGCACGAGAAATGGGGCGAGGCCGTCGCCGCACTGGTTGTCGTCAAACCGGGTGCGCAACCCGTCGCCGAAGCGCTGGTGCAGTACGTCAAGGATCGCAAGGGCAGCACGCATGCGCCCAAGCAGGTCGAGTTCGTCGACAGCCTGCCGCTCACGGGCGTGGGCAAGGTCGACAAGAAGGTTCTGCGCGCCAAGCACTGGGAAGGACGCACGCGACAGGTCGGCTGAATCTTCGTGCGCCGCGCGCCCTCCGCGTGGTTGCGAGCACGCGAGATGAACGAAGCTGGGGAAAACACGCGAAAAAAAGTCACGCGATTCCGCATCGTTTCAGGCGCGGATGTTCTGCTCGCGGATGTTGAGCGAGCCTCGTCATCATCGCAACTGCGTCGCGTAACTCACCAAGTTGAAAGCATTTATTTCGATCGGTATCGATTGTTGCCACGCTTCTTCATGCGGAAGTTCCCCAACCGTTCGCGCTTTGATCAGAATCAATGACCTGTGCGAATCTCGGCGCAGTGGGGTTTACCTCGGACCACAAATCGTGGCAGCAAAGGGTCGTGACTGCCCTTCGCGCCACCATCGCCTGCGTCGGCCTTCTCGCCAGTGCCTTCGTCATCTCGGCTTGCCAGATCGGAGGAACTCCGCCCAAGACGTCGGGGTTCGAACCGCCGGTCGATCTGCGACAGAGGGAGATCGACGACCGCAAGGAGGAGATCATCCGCCAGCTCTCCCATTGCGAGAGCGGCGGCTGGGGTCCGTCGGATCGACTGATCCATGGCGGCCGCGGTGCATATCTCGGACGCCTGCAGTTCTCGGTGCAGACCGTGATCAGCTATCAGCTAAAGAAGGACGGCACGCAGCTGTCGCGCCAGGAGGCGGCCCAGCTGGCGCACGACTACGATCGCGCGGCATCCCTCGCCAAGTTCATGATCTTCGATCTCGAAGAGCCGCATCACTGGCCGCTGTGCGCCCGCAAGATCGGCCTGCGCAGCCAGATGTCCGCCGTCAAGGAACTGTCGAACCAGGCAATGGCGGCGTGGTGAGCCGCTGAGGCTCACGCCGCGCGGCGCTTGCGCGTCGCCGCCGCCTTGCGTGCCGATGCCGAGCGGGCCGACTTAGGCCGCGATGCCGCCGCCCGTCCGCCGATCCGTCCGCCCTTGCGCGATGAGGCGTGGCTTGTCTTCTTGCCGCGTCCCGAGCCGCTCTTCTTGCCGCCGTCGCTTTCCTTGTTGACGGTCGCCCAGGCGCGCCGCTCGGCTTCCTTGTTCGAGACGCCGCGGGCCTCGTAGCCCTCGGCTATGTGGTCGGCCTTGCGTTCCTGCTTGCCGGTGTATTTCGACTTGTCGCCGCGTGGCATGAACTCCTCCGGTGCCGGAGCCCCCGCATGTGCACGAACGTCGTGTCCAGTCGATTGGTTGCTACTCTAGCTCGCTGCAGAACGCCTGGATGCGTTTACAACCTTCGCGCAAGCTCGCCATGTCGGTGGCGTAGGAGATGCGGAAGTAGGGGCTCATGCCGTAGGCCGCACCCTGCACGGTGGCGACGTGCTTTTCCTCGAGCAGCGCCGTCACGAAATCGGTATCGGTAGCGATCTTGCGGCCGCCCGGCGTGGTCTTGCCGATGCAGCCCGCCATGTTGGGGAACACGTAGAACGCGCCCTCGGGCTTGTGGCAGGTGAGGCCCTTGGCCTGGCGCAGCATGTCCACCACTTCGTCGCGCCGCTTCTGGTAGTCGGCGGCGCGCTCTTTGAGCAGCTCCTGCGGCCCGTTGAGCGCTGCGGTCGCCGCGGCTTGGCTGATGGTCGAGATGCCCGAGCCGATCTGGCCCTGCATGTTCATCATGGCGGCGACCATGGGCTTGGGTCCGCCGCAGAAGCCGACGCGCCAGCCGGTCATGGCATAGGCCTTCGAGGCGCCGTTGACCGTGAGCGTGCGCTCCTTCAGCTTCGGCTCGACCTCGGCCACGGTGCAGAAGCCGAAGCCGTCGTAGGTCAGGTGCTCGTAGACGTCGTCCGACATGACGAAGACGTGGCGATGCGCCAGCAGCACGTCGGCGATCTCGCGCATCTCGGCGCGCGAGCACACGGCGCCCGTCGGGTTGTTGGGAAAGTTCAGCACAACCCACTTGGTCTTGGGCGTGATGGCGGCCTCGAGGTCGGCGGCGCGCAGCTTGAACTGGTTGTTCTCCGGGCACGATACCGTCACCGGCGTGGCGCCGGCGAGTGTCGCCTGGTCGGCATAGGAGATCCAGCCGGGTGCCGGGATGATCACCTCGTCGCCCGGGTTCACGCTCGCCTGCAGCGCGTCGTACATGATCTGCTTGCTGCCGTTCGAGACCATGATCTCGTCGAGCGCATAGTCGAGGTCGTTGTCGCGCTTGAACTTGCGCTGGATCGCCTCCTTGAGCGGCTTCACGCCGTCCTGCGGCGGATACTTGGTGTCGCCGGCGAGAGCCGCCTTGTGGGCCGCTTCGATGGCATGCGTCGGCGTCGGGAAGTCCGGCTCGCCCGAGGAGAGGCCGACGATCTTCACGCCCTGGGCGCGCAGTTCGCGGACCTTGCGGGTCATCGCGGCGGAGGCGGAGACCTTGACGTTGCGCAGGCGCTCGGCGACTTCGAACATGATCCGTTCAGCCCTTCTTCCGTATCGTGAGCGCGATCCCGCCCAGGATCGCCGCCGAGGCCAGGAGCAACCGCGCGGTGATCGGCTCCGCGAGTAGCATCGCCCCGCCGATGGCCGCAATGGCGGGGACGCTCAGCTGGATTGTGGCCGCGGAGGTTGCGCTGAGCGCCGGCAGGGCGGCGTACCACAGCACGTAGCCCAGCCCCGAAGTCAGCGCGCCCGAGACCACGGCGTAGGCGAGGCCGGTGTAGTCGACCGTTTCATGGCCGACGGCCGTCAGGATCAGCAGGGCTGCAAAGGGCACCGAGCGCAGGAAGTTGCCGCCGGTCGCCGCGATCGGCTCGCCGGCGCCTCTTCCGAGCAGCGAATAGACGCCCCAGGCCGCGCCCGCGCCCAGCATCAGCGCGGCGGCATGTGGCGGCGGGGCGGCCAGCCCCGGCAGCAGCAGGGCGACCAGGCCGCCGACGGCGATCACCAGGCCTACCAGCCGCATGCCGACGATGCGCTCGCCCTGCCACAGGCCCCAGGCCATCATGGTGAGCTGCACGGCGCCGAACAGCAGCAGCGCGCCGGTCGCCGCCGTGAGGTCACGATAGGCGAAGGAGAAGAAGGCAGCGTAGGCAAACAGCATCGCCGCCATCGGCCAGCTCCCGCCGCTCCACGGTCGTACGCCGCGCGCCCGCAGCAGGACGACCAGCAGGAGTGCGCCCGAGGCGAGCCGGACGGCGGTGAAGCTCGCCGCGTCGATCGCCGTGTCGCGCAGCGCCGCGCGACAGAGCAGCGAGTTGCTGGCGAAGGCCAGCATCGCGAAGACGGTGAGGAGAGGGACGCGCAGGCTCGAGCTCATTGCTGGGAGCGCGCCACTCCGTGGCGCTCATTGGGTATGGGAACAAAGACGCGCCACAGAGTGGCGCGCTCCCAGCAAAGACTCAATTGCTCAGGCGATAGAGCTTCATCGCATTGTCGCGCGTGATCTTCTTGCGCGCCTCGGCGCTCACCCCCGACAGCTCGCGACCGAGGAACTCCTGCGAATCGGGCCAGATCCCGTCGGGATGCGGGTAATCCGAGCCCCACATGACGTTGTCCTCGCCCAGCACGTCGAGCAGGCGAATGCCGATCGGGTCGGTCTGGTAGGTGGCATAGAACTGACGATACCAGTATTCGCTCGGCTTCATCTTGAGGTCGAGATCCTGGAACTGGTCCTCCCATTCGAGGTCCATGTGCTGCAGCACGTAGGGGATCCAGCCCAGCCCCGCCTCGCCGATCACGATCTTGAGGTTGGGATAGC
>JAEZIF010000214.1 GCA_023416135.1 Pseudomonadota bacterium | reverse complement strand
GCAGTCGGTCGAGGGCGTGCAGACCGCCGAGCTGCTGGGCGCCAAGAACTTCGCGCTGCGCGCCTGGCTCGACCCACAGAAGCTCGCCGCCTACGGCCTCACCGCCGCCGACGTGGCCCAGGCGCTGCCCGCCAACGACTACATCGCGGGCCACGGCACGACCAAGGGCCAGATGGTCCAGGTCACGCTGAAGGCATCGACGGCGCTGACCTCGCTCAAGGAGTTCCGCGACCTGGTGCTGAAGCACCAGGACGGCGCCATCGTGCGCCTGAGCGACGTCGCCAACGTCACGCTGGGCTCCGACGACTACGAATCCGAGGTGAGCTTCGACGGCCAGAAGGCGGTCTATATCGGCATCCAGGTGGCGCCGGCCGCCAATCTGCTCGACGTCATCAAGGGGGTGCGCGACGTCTTCCCGTCGATCCAGGCGCAGCTGCCGCAGGGCCTGAACGGCCAGATCATCTACGATTCGACGGAGTTCGTGAACAGTTCGATCGAGGAGGTGATCCGCACCCTGGTCGAGGCGCTGATCATCGTGACGCTGGTCGTGTTCGCCTTCCTGGGTTCGCCGCGCTCGGTGCTGATCCCCGTCATCGCCATCCCGCTGTCGCTGATCGGCACCTTCGCGATGATGGCCGCCTTCGGCTTCTCGATAAACCTGCTCACGCTGCTCGCCCTGGTGCTGGCCATCGGCCTGGTGGTCGACGACGCCATCATCGTGGTCGAGAACGTCAATCGCCATCTCGAGGAGGGGATGCAGCCGTTCCCCGCCTCCATCCAGGCGGCGCGCGAGCTGGGCGGCCCGATCATCGCCATGACCGTGGTCCTGGTCGCGGTCTATGTCCCGATCGGCTTCCAGAGCGGCCTGACCGGCGCGCTGTTCACCGAGTTCGCCTTCACCCTGGTCGGCGCGGTCACCATCTCGGCGATCGTGGCGCTGACGCTGTCGCCGATGATGTGCTCGCGCATGCTGAAGCCGCACGTCGAGAACGACCGCGGCTGGGAGGCCCGCCTGATCCGCGCCATCGACCGAGTGTTCGACCGGGTGCGCCGCGGCTACGAGCGCTGGCTCAGGGGCAGCCTCAACAACCTGCCTGTCACGGCGACTTTCGCCGTGCTGGTGCTGGGCAGCATCTATTTCCTGTACAGCGCCACCGCGAGCGAACTGGCGCCGCAGGAGGACCAGGGCGTCATCATCGGCTTTGCTACCGCGGCGCCCAACGCGACCATCGACCAGCGCCAGCTCTACTCGCGCCAGATGTACGAGATCGGCGCCAGCCATCCCGAGACCGACCACGTCTTCCAGCTCGACGTGCCCGGACAGTCGATCACGGGCTATGTGCTGAAGCCGTGGGACAAGCGCACGCTCACCTCCAACCAGCTGCAGCCCATCATCCAGGGGCAGCTCGCCGGCATCGCCGGGGCCCAGGTCGTGGCCTTCCAGCCGCCGCCGCTGCCGGGCAGCCAGGGCTTGCCCATCCAGTTCGTGATCAGCACCACCGGCGCGTTCGAAGCCCTCAACGAGGTGGCGCAGTCCTTCCTGCGCGATGCGCTGGCCACCGGCCGGTTCATCTTCCTGAACACCGACCTCAAGATCGATTCGCCGCAGGCCACGCTGGTGATCGACCGTGACAAGGCTTCGCAGCTCGGCCTGAAGATGAGCGACATCGGCGCCGCCATGGGGTCGATGCTGGGCGGCGGCTACGTCAACTACTTCGCCCTCGACGGCCGCTCCTACAAGGTGATCCCGCAGGTCCAGCAGAGCTCGCGTCAGAACATCGACCAGATCCTGGACTACCATATCCGCGCCGCCGACGGCTCGTCGGTGCCGTTGGCGACCGTGGCCAAGATCGTCACCAAGGCGATCCCGCAGTCGCCGAACCACTTCCAACAGCTCAACAGCGCCACCATCCAGGGCGTGGCCTTCCCCGGTGTCTCGCAGGCCGAGGCCTTGCAGACCCTGCAGGAACTCGCCGCGCGCACCCTGCCGCAGGGCTACTCGGTCGACTACGGCGGCGCCTCGCGCCAGTACATCCAAGAAAGCGGCGGCTTCATCGTCACCTTCGCCTTCGCGCTGATCATCATCTACCTGTCGCTGGCGGCGCTGTTCGAAAGCTTCCGCGATCCGCTGATCATCCTGTTCTCGGTGCCGATGTCGATCGCGGGCGCGCTGGTCTTCCTGATGGCGCTCAGCACCGTGGCTTATCCCGGCGCCACGCTGAACATCTACACCCAGGTCGGTCTCGTCACCCTGATGGGGCTGATCAGCAAGCACGGCATCCTGATCGTCGAAGTCGCCAACGAGCTGCAGATGGCCGGCAAGTCCAGGCGCGAGGCGATCGAGCAGGCGGCGGCGATCAGGCTCCGGCCCATCCTGATGACCACGGCGGCAATGGTGCTGGGCGTCGTGCCGCTGATCGTCGCCACCGGCGCGGGCGCGCTGTCGCGCTTCAGCATGGGCCTGGTGATCGCAAGCGGCCTCGCCGTCGGCACGCTCTTCACCCTGTTCGTCGTGCCCGCCGTCTACGTCATGCTGGCCGCCGATCATTCGAAGAAGAGCGAGACCGGTGAAATGGCCGAGAGCCCGGCGGGCAGCTGAGGGCGCTCGGGCCGCGGGCCCGTCTCGTTGCCGGGAGCGAGCGGCACTCCAGTGCCGCTCGTGGGTTGTCGACATACACACCCGAGGGAATCCCTGTGGCCAATTCGTGGTAAGGATGACCGCCACGGATTGTTCTTCTCAATCCGCGCTATTTTGGGTTGTCACCGCGCCGTGTCTGTCCCATCCCAAGCAGGCTCGGCCCCGCATGCCCCCATATGCGGGTGGCGGGGGCTCCCTCCCCAATTGGCCTCCGCCAGGTGACCTTAATCTCCGTCTAGGTCTGGTGTGTGGTGGGGACAGAACCGACTCGATCTTGTGGATCGATGCCGTAAACAATTGAATCAATTGTAATTTCTTGACGCTGAGTCGGTGGATGACTCATCTTCCACCGATGCAAGGGGAGAATTTGGATCGCGTCCTGGTGGGCGACTGCGTTGAACTGATGCAGCGCCTGCCCGAAGCCTCCGTCGACATGGTGTTCGCCGACCCACCCTACAATCTTCAGTTGGGTGGAGAACTCCTGCGTCCGGACAACAGCAAGGTCGATGCCGTCGACGACGACTGGGACAAGTTCGGAGATCCCTCCGATCCCGTCGCGGCAAGCTTTGCCCGCTACGACGCCTTCACCCGGGCCTGGCTGGCGGCGGCGCGTCGCGCCCTCAAGCCCGAGGGCACGCTGTGGGTGATCGGCAGCTACCACAACATCTTCCGCATCGGCACGGCGCTGCAGGACCAGGGCTTCTGGATCCTGAACGACATCGTGTGGCGCAAGTCCAACCCGATGCCGAACTTCAAGGGCAAGCGCTTCACCAACGCTCACGAGACCCTGATCTGGGCGGCGCGTGGCCAACGCACCCGCTACACCTTCAATTACGATTCGATGAAGGAACTGAACGAAGGCATCCAGATGCGCTCCGACTGGCTCCTGCCGCTCTGCACCGGCGGCGAACGCCTGAAGGGCGACGACGGCAAGAAGGCGCATCCGACCCAGAAGCCCGAGGCTCTGCTGTTCCGCTGCCTGATGGCGGCATCCAATCCCGGCGACGTGATCCTCGATCCCTTTTTCGGCACCGGCACGACGGGCGCCGTTGCGCGGCGCCTGGGGCGGCGCTTCATCGGCCTCGAGCGCGATCCCGACTACGCCGCGATCGCCCGCAAGCGCATCGCTGAAGTCCAGCCGTTGGCCGGCGAGGATGTAGCGCCCAAGCCCAGCAAGCGCGCCGAGCCGCGCATCCCGTTCGGCGTGCTGATCGAGGCAGGGCTCCTGCAGCCCGGCGTCGTGCTCAGCGATCAAAGCGGCCGCCTGCATGCGCGCGTGCGTGCCGATGGCACGCTGTCGGCCGACAACGCCCGTGGACAACATCGCGGCTCGATCCATCAGGTCGGCGCTGCGGTGCAGGGCGCACCGGCTTGCAACGGCTGGACGTTCTGGCACTTCGAGCAGGCAGGGGCGCGCCTGCCGATCGATCACCTGCGCCAGCAGGTCAGGTCAGGGCTGTAGATCAGCCGCAGCCGCTCACCCTGAAGAGCCGGGCGAAGCGCGGCGTCTCGAAGCGGCTGCCCGGTCGCGTCCACCTGCTCGAAGAGCGGCCTCATAGGCAGCCTGAAGGCGGTCGCGCACCGATGGGCGTGGCTTGGCCGGCGCTCCGAGATGGAGCGCGCGCAATTCATCCATGAACGCGCTCCACAGCCTGGGGCCGCCTTCTTCCAGAACCTTGGCGCGGACCGACAGTTCGTGCGTGACCGGCAGGTGCCGAGATCCCCAGGCGCCCATGTGGGCGAACAGAGGCACCAGTTGAATCGCCTTTTCCGTGAGGCTGTAGATCGCCTTCTGCTTATGGGTGGGATCGTCCTCCTTGGAGAGCAGTCCCCGCTCGACCAGGCGCTTCAGCCGGTCGGCGAGGATATTGGAGGCGATGCCTTCTTCAGATTCGTTCAGCAGCACCCGGAAGTGGCGTCGGTCGCCGAACATGATGTCGCGGATGACGATCAGGCTCCAGCGATCGCCGAGCGTCTCGAGGGTGAGATTGATGGGACACCCGGAGCGCGATTCCGTCATGTCTTGCGATATACGCCTGAAAAGAACCGATTGCAATATGAAATCAGTTGGCCTATATCATTGCAACTGGTTGCAATATGCAATCGGCATTCCGATGGAGGCCATCATGTCGAAGGTTCGAGTCGCGGCATTCAGCATTTCCCTCGACGGCTATGGAGCCGGGCCCGAGCAGAGCCTGGAGACCCCGCTGGGCCGCGGCGGGGAGGAACTGCACGACTGGTTCGTTCCGACCCGCTCCTTCAAGCGTCTCAACGGCAGCAGCGGCGGGACAACCGGCATCGACGACGACTTTGCCGCGCGGGGGCTCCAGAACATCGGCGCCTGGATCATGGGTCGCAACATGTTCGGTCCGGTCCGCGGCGACTGGCCCGACGATACGTGGAAGGGCTGGTGGGGCGACAACCCGCCCTACCATGCGTCGACCTTCGTGCTGACCCATCATCCGCGAAATCCCGTCGAGATGGAGGGAAGGACGACGTTCCACTTCGTCACCGATGGAATCGAAGCGGCGCTCGAGCGCGCCCGCGAGGCGGCCGGCGAGAAGGACGTCCTCATCAGCGGAGGGACTTCGGTCATCCGCCAATATCTCGAGGCGCGGCTGATCGACGAGATGCATTTCGCGATTTCGCCGATCATGCTCGGTCGCGGCGAGAGCCTGTTCCACGGGCTCGACCTGCCGAGACTCGGCTATCGGGTGAAGCAGCATGTCGCGTCGGAAGCGGCGACGCACATGGTGATCGCGCGACAAGATTAGCGGGTCTGGTGGTCTTTGCCTAACCGGCGGCTTTCAGCTGCTCGCGGTCGAGCATGCTCGCGAACGTCACTTGGTCCTGCGGCGTCACCTGCGTCGGCCTCGTGCCGACGAACCTGCGGGTGAACGCATCGAGCCGGTCGGCCTCGGGGACATTCAGTCCGAGTTCCACCAGGTCGGCGGCGATGGTGCCGGGCACAGGCTCGAAAAAGCGGTTGGTCGCCTCGAGCCTCGCCGTGTCCGGCACGCGGATGAAGACGATCGGCGAGGCCGAAGGCAACGGCTCGTGCGCAATGAAGGCCACGCCCGACATGACGCCGCAAAGCACGTTTGCCGGCGGTCCCGGAAGCTGCAGGCTGATGAACGCCGGCATGTCGCCGTCCGGGTCGCGCACCAGGAAATGCATCGCGCGACCGCCGATCCATACCTCGGCGGACATGTGCAGGGGCCGTCCCTGAAAGGACTCGGTGTAGGTCGCGATCAGGGCGCCGTTCCTGCCGGCGGCCAGACGCAGGATGCCGCGCACCAGGCGGCCCAGGAAAGGCGGCGACCAGGCCGGCGAGTAGGCAGCGAAGGCGCCGGTGAGGGTGCTCACGCCGCCGAGCAGGCCGGCGGCGCGCGGATTGCCGCGCCGTGAGAGGCTGTCCGGAACGGCCAGCGTCGCGGCATCGGCCTTGGTGAGCGTCATGAGCTCGGCGGCGAACTCGTCCGGACTGCAATCGGCGACCCACCGGCCGGGCTTGGTCGAGCCGATGACCGCAGCGAGATCGGCATAGACCGTGGGCGCGCGCGGCAGCGATCGCCCCTGCACCCACTTGTTCAGGTGGTAGTGTCTCAGATTACTTTTCGTAACTAAGCGACCGCCTAATTGACTCAAATGTCGAGTATCGATTCACTCTGGTTAGGGGAGCGCGCCATGTACCGAGGATTAAGCATATCACCGCAACACGGCACAGTAGGTCCAGATCGACCAACATCACCCAATCTGGATGATCTTATTGCCGGGCGCGACCGTAAGGCCAGCGATCTCGTCGATCAGGCCGTGTTCGAGCGCCTCCTTCGCGGAGAGGTAGACCTCCCGGAAGCGCCGCTGTCCAAGCATCTCCTCCGGAATTTTGGTTCGCTCGCGTAGGATTTTGTCGATCCGCGTCTCGTCTTGGACTGCCGCGTCGAGCGCGGCGCGCAAGGGCTCGAACGCCATCATGCCGTCAGATGGCACCTTGACCGGATGCATCATAAAGATGCCGTGCGGTGAGCATATCCGGCGCTTGGCAGCCACGAACACCGTGACCGCAATTGATGCCACCGTCCCGGTGTTGTGAATGGTTACTGGGATGGGCAGCGCCTGCATATGGTGAAACAGGTACATGCCGTCGCCGATGTAACCACCAGGCGAACTGAAAGCGAGTTGCACCGAGTCGTACTGCTCGTTGACGGCGGCGTTGAGCATACCAGCGATCTTGCTGGCGCCCGCAGAGTCGATCACGCCGCAATATCCGAGGTACGCGACTTTAGGACCCGCAAGATCAGGCATCGTTCCTCTCAGTCCGCCAAGCCGGCGATCTCTTCCAATGACCAGACGTGATCAGTGACGCCGGCGGCCATTGCCGGCGTGATCCGCAACGTCTTGTGGATGCGAGCGAAGTTGTAAAACATCATGTGCAGCGCCACTGCGTGCGCGTGGTTCTCGACCTTCTTTGAGAAGGCATTCGTAAGCCGCGTGAAGCGTCGGCAACCCATGCGCATGGTCAGGTTCTGCCGCTCCACGAATGACGTGCTGATATGCCCCTTGTCGGGCCAGCCGCTCACGACCTCTTTCGTTGCGCCGACGCACTCCGGCGGACTGTAGCGCCCCGTTGCCTCGGCCGCGTAGTGCTTGACCGGCATGGCGTAATCCACCTTCCAGTCGAAGGCATCGCCCACGGCGGTCAGATAGACCCGGTGGCCATCGCTGGTGAGCTGGATGCGCTTCGCCATGCGCGAGGCCAGGTCGCCAATGAAGGTCGCGGCGGCCTTTGGGTCGCGATCTCCGACGTACCAGGACGGAATGAGCTTCGTGTCCGCATCGATCGCGGTCCACGTCCACATGTCGCCGGCCTCGCTAGGTGCGGCCTTGGCCTTCGCGACGTTGCGCTGCTTGGCGTAGCAGAACGCCCAGATCTCATCGACCTGCACACGGCGACAGTCGAGGTTGCGCAGCGCCTTGTCCTGGTACTCCGACGCCGCCTGCCCGACATCGATCAGCAGCTTGGTCACGGTGTTGATGCTCACGTCTGCCAGTCGCGAGGTCGCCCGCATCGACATGCCCTCACAGAGCATTCCGAGGATTTGCGCGCGCTTCGCGATGGGGAGCTTGTTCATGGCAATCATGATGGACTTGCCTATGGGAATCGCCAAGCATTTTATTCATTTTGATTCCTGCACCTCTGCAATCACCCAAGCGATTGATTCGCTTACGTTTTTCCTTGCAAGCTAATGCAGAAGCGCTATTTTAGGAGCGCTGAAGAAAGAGGGTCCGGCAGGACTCGAACCTGCAGCCTTGGGGACACGACTCCGCCTGCTCTTCCAGTTGAGCTACGGACCCCGGAGGTGGGCAGGGTCAGACCCTGTTGCTGGTCATGTGCTGCATGACTCATTCCTCCTTTCGTGAAGTGAAGAACTCTTCATCAAGCCCCGCCGCGTCACCGGCGGGGTTCTTCTTTTCCGAGCTAGTCGGATCGAAGAACCAGGTGGTGCCTTCCCTGTAGGCCATACGTGCCTTGAGAAGGCGATAGAGGGTCATTCCCACCGTTTTCTCGTGGGTCTTTATCCCGTGCTCTCGCTCCAGGTACTGCCGTATGGACGCAGCCTTGGCGCCTTTGGTGCCAACAAATCGCAGCCGCGAAAGAACGATCTCTCGGATCGTCGGGCGAGCGTCGAGGTTGGGTAAGGCCGGTTGATCGGCTGGCGCTTCCTGAACTTGGGGGACGGCGGTTTCGGCGTCCTTGGGCGGCTTCTCTAGCCGGAAGCCGAACACATGTGCTGCCGCCTGAAGGGCCTCCAGTTTCTCGCGAATGGTCGACTCTTCGACCTGCAATGCCATGCGCTCGCTTCGAACACGCCGAAGCGCCAAGTACAGCTCCGAGTACTTGCGCGCGAGGCCGTCTAGCGTTTGGGCAACTTGTTGCGGGGGCTTATCTTCATTCGACACAGTAGGGGAAACGTATCGAAGTCCATCAAGTAGGTCAATCCTCCTTGATTGACTTCCGATTCTTCATTGATTTCCAACGACTTAGCGCACCCTTCCGGGCGATTTCGGAGCGCTGGTTAGAGGATAACTTTGACGCGCGGGCCTTTCCGCCTGCCTTGCCCGCCTTCCGGGCAGGCTGCGACCTAGCGGGCTCATCGGCTTCGCCGGTCGCAATCTGGACGATGGCGAAAGCGCGCTTGTTCAGGTCGGCGGGCCTACGCTCGCCTTTCGGTCCCTTGGGCATGCCCTATAATACCTTCCTCTCGGGAGGATGAACGTCCCAGCCTCAAACTGAGACACTACCTGTTCAGCCGGTCGAGATCGCACTGGGTCGCCGGATTCACGCTCCGGAAGCGGGCGCAGAATTCCTTGCGCGAGCTGCAGCCGAGCGCCGCCGCGGCCATTCGCAGTTTCGTGGCAAAGGCAACGGCCAAGCGCGTTCCTTTCGCTCTTGCGATGTACGAGAATTCGCCAGTTCTCCGTGGAATGTCCAGGAATTTCCAGGCCCGTCCACACGCAGCGGTTAAGGAGACCGCAGGTATCGTGCTACCGACCGGCCGCAACTTGCCACGGAGAAGAAAATGGCTCTGCGAATCAATGCCGAGGCGCCGAACTTCACCGCCGAGACGACCCAGGGTCCGATCGAGTTCCACAAGTGGATCGGTGATGGCTGGGCGATCCTGTTCTCGCATCCCAAGGATTTCACGCCGGTCTGCACCACCGAGCTCGGCTACATGGCGGGCCTCAAGCCCGAGTTCGACAAGCGCAACACCAAGATTCTTGGCCTGTCGGTCGATCCCGTCGACAACCACGAGAAGTGGTCGAAGGACATCGAGGAGACCCAGGGCCACAAGGTCACCTACCCGATGATCGGCGATCCCGAGCTCAAGGTGGCGACCGCCTACGACATGCTGCCGGAA